>NZ_JAUBRI010000088.1:0-20258 GCF_036701795.1 Microcoleus sp. N9_A1 | reverse complement strand
TACCGAAACCTAAACCTATTCATATTCACTCATTTATTTATTATACATCGCTGATGTTATTAAATTTTCATTCCTAACCTTACTTTCAATAAAGCTAGCCCGATCCTCTGTGCGGCTGTAGATTCCCGAGGCTGCTTGCAATTCCCAAACATTATGTTGAGAGTTAAAAGTCCAAATTTCAGCAGAGGCGACATCGAGATTTCGCACCATTGCCTCGCAGCAGGGAAGCAGGATATCTTGAGGGTGTTTGGTGAGGGCAATACCGACATCGGCTACCATTGCTGTGAGGCGAGCAGCTTGGGCTTTTTCTGCTTCCAACCGTTTGCGATCTGTGATGTCTTCCACCAAAGAAAGTACGGTAAAAGTGTCGCCGCTGCGAATAATTGAGTTGAACCAGCGACACCAAATTACCTGTCCGCTTTTAGTATAGTTGCGGTTAATTGAAGTATTGCCGTTGCCGGTGGCTAGTTCGAGTTCGATCGCGCTTACAGCCTCTCTATCTTCCTCGCAAACCAAATCCAAATCGCCGAACTGCTTGCCCAGCATATCATCGGATGTCCAGCCAAAAAGTTCTTGGGCGCGTTTCGACCACTGAACGATCCGAAAATCTTCATCCCAGCCCACCATTGCCAGGGGACTGTTAGCTGCATTCAACAACAGTAAATGGTTCGATCGGCGTAACTGTTGAGTTTTCTGCTGCTGCCAGCGGTAGTGCCTGGTGATATCTCTACCGACGCCCAAAACCCGCATCTGCTTGCTAGAGGCATCCAGCGCTGGCGTATAAGCAGTTTCGTAAATTTTAATCCCGCCGTCTGCCGCCGTCACCTCATGAATTGCCAGCCGTTTTTCCCCGGTTATAAATACTTGTTGCAGGCAAGAATCAATCTGCGAGATTATATTTTTGACAGCAGCATTATTGGGATATAATTTTAATAATTCCTGATTAGTTTTGTTGAGTATTTCAGCAGGCTCCAATCCCATCCAAGCAGCAGCGACAGGATTTATCGATAGGTACTTTTGCTGTCGATCGCACTCTAGGAAAGCATCAACAGAGTTAGAGAAAAAAGACTGAAACGAGTTGATAACTTCCTGCATGGGTATTTTTTCATGAGAAAAGCTTAGTATTATGAAAACCTCGTGTCTTTAGACTCATATCTTGCACCATTTTCAATAAGCTTTTATGGGCGGGCAGGATGCCCAACCCCTACTCCCCACAAGAAATTAACTGTTTGTGGAACAGGCCGGAAAGCCTGTTAAGCGAGAATGGTGCAAGATGTGAGTAGACCGATCGAGGTAGCACGCATCAGGCAGTTTTAACCGCCTTGAATATTGATTATTCCTACACAGGGCTACTTGGTCACTTGGTACTTTTAGGATCTACTTTCAACGGAACAATTACCGTTTCAAATATTTCACCCGCGATCGCATAGCAGCTTGGGCTTACACCCATATTTTTGATAACGTCATCAGTTAAGACGATAGCTGGTCAACTCTCTCTTTTGATTAGGGCATAAAGCCCCATCTCTTCAGAGCGGGGTGCGGACTTGCAAGTTAAGCTCTAAAATTTTCCTAAAGTTAGTTTAACCCAATCAAATCTTTTTGGGCACTGTACTGCTGCGTTTCCCGGTGCAATTTTTGGCGCTGTTCCCTATAATACAAAAATTTTAAAGAAATAGTATTTTTGGGAATATAGCTTAATTACAGCAGATGCTCTTTTTTTAAACCAGACCCAGCGGATAAAAAAGCGAGATGGAGAGACGGGGAGACGAGGAGGTGGGCAGAGGTTCTCATCCACAACCTGCTAGAAAAATGCTTAAGAAAGGCCGGAAAGCTTACCGATTCCCAATTCCCAATTCCCAATTCGGTAATCTGAAAGCGGTTTGGCAGTACAGCAAAGAACGCAAGCCGTGCAAAGCCATGTAACATAAAGATTGCGATATTTTTAATATGTAATATGGAACTATTAGATACCTTGATTGTGGGTGCGGGTATTAGCGGTTTGAGTTTGGCGCACGCACTTGACAAGGAAGCAACGAGTGCATCCCCGCGGGCGATTTTAGTCGCTGAGAGTCAGGGACGTGTGGGCGGGAACATCACCACTGTGACAGCCGAAGGGTTTCTCTGGGAGGAGGGCCCGAACAGTTTTTCGCCTACGCCGGAATTGATGAAGTTGGCTGTGGATGTGGGATTGAAGCAAGAGTTGATTTTTGCCGATCGCAAATTGCCTCGTTTTGTGTATTGGCAAGGGAAGCTGCAACCGGTGCCGATGACTCCACCGGCGATGATTCAGTCTCAGTTGCTGAGTTTTCCGGGGAAATTGCGGGCATTGTTCGGGGCTTTGGGGTTTGTCGGGCCGGCAATGGGCGATCGACTTTCGCAGCAGGGTGACGAGGAAACTGTTTCTCAATTTTTCCGCCGTCATCTCGGTACGGAAGTGATGCAGCGGTTGGTGGAACCTTTTGTTTCTGGGGTTTATGCGGGAGATCCGCAACAACTTAGCGCGGCGGCGGCTTTTGGGCGGGTAACGAAGATGGCTGATGTGGGTGGCGGGCTGGTGGCGGGGGCGCTGCTTTCTGCTAGGAAAAGACCGAAGAAAATGCCCGCAGACCCGAATGTTCCGTCTACGAGGCCGGGGGAGTTGGGTTCGTTTAAACAGGGGTTGAAGGCTCTGCCAGAGGCGATCGCTGCTCAATTGGGCGATCGACTGAAACTCAACTGGCACATGACTCGCCTCCAGCGTACAGAACGCGAAACTTACATTGCTGTATTCTCGACGCCCGACGGACAGCAGGAAGTTGAGGCGCGCACCGTGGTTTTGACAACGCCGGCTTACGTTACAGCCGATTTGTTGCAGCCTCTGCAACCGCAAGTTAGCAGCGCTTTACAAGCTTTTACTTATCCTACAGTTGCCTGCGTTGTGTTAGCATATCCGCAGTCTGATGTCAAGGGTAAATTAGTAGGTTTTGGAAATTTAATTCCGAGGGGGCAGGGAATTCGCACTCTGGGGACGATTTGGACATCGAGTTTATTTGCCGATCGCGCGCCTGCAGGGTGGCAAACTCTCAGCAGTTACATCGGCGGGGCTACTGATTCGGAAATTGGCAATCTCGACTCAGAACAAATCGTTCGGGAGGTGCACCGAGATTTGTCTCGGATTTTGCTGAAACCAGATGTGCCACAGCCAAAAGTTTTAGCGGTGAATGTGTGGAAGCGGGCCATTCCTCAGTACAACTTGGGTCATTTCGATCGCCTGCAACAAATCGATGAGGGCTTAAAATCTTTGCCGGGGGTGTATTTGTGCAGCAACTACGTTGGCGGAGTGGCTTTGGGAGATTGCGTGCGAAGGGGTTTTGAGCGTGCACAAGAAGTGGGCGAGTATTTGCAGAACAAACAATCAGATGCTCGATCGATCTGAATGATTGTGTGGGGAGGGCGGGTTTACAAATATCGAGTATGTTAATCCGAGATATTGGTGAACCCGCCCCTAGAGCCGAATGGCGAATGCTACTAGGTTGTTGGCTCAAACTTGTAACCCACCCCCCGGACGGTTTGAATCATCGGCATTTGATTGGGATCTAGTTCAATTTTGCGGCGAATTTGACCGATATGGACATCCACCACGCGATCGGCTCCTACATACTCGTAGTCCCACACTTCATGCAGCAATTCCGATCGCCTCCACACGCGACCGGGTTTGCTGGCCAAACAGTACAGCAGGTCGAATTCTAAAGCAGTCAAAGCAAGTATCTGACTGCCGAGAATTACCTCGCGGCGAACCGGATCTATTAGTAGCTCTCCAAAAGTAAGAGTTTGTTGTTCGGCGGGAGTAACAATGCGTTTGCGCTTCAAAATTGCTGCAACGCGAGCTCCAATCTCTACAAGACTAAAAGGTTTAGTAATGTAGTCGTCAGCACCTTCGGCAAACCCTTTCATTTTGTCAGCTTCATCGGTTCGGGCAGTCAGCATCAACACAAACACGCCCGTGCGTCTTTGCATTTCTTGACATAGTTTGTAGCCAGTTGTATCAGGTAAATTTACATCTAGAACTACTAAGTCAGGATTGAGTTGCTCAAATAATTCCAGACCAGTCTCACCGTCCTCGCCAGACTCAACTTGATAACCTTGCTGGCTCAAAAAACGGTGAATTAAATTTCGGATTGCCGGGTCGTCATCAACCACAAGGATTTTTACAGGGGCCATGACCACAAGTTTGCTTGAAGAATTAGGCAAGAATATTCAGCCATAATAATAGAAAACTGGATACAAATCTCGAAAAAATTGAGCTTTTAATAGTTATAGCCCTATTTATAACCTACGCAAAATTTCAGGCAATAAATCTCCAGGAACTTTGGATAAGGCTAAATTTTGGCCGGGCAGCCCACATTCACTATAGAAAGCTCTAATCGTTTTGACAATATAGCTCAATGCTGTTTGCCTGGAATCAGCAGCTTGGGAGTTTGCCGGGGCTTGCAGGTTGAGTTTATCCCCATATATTAACCCTTTGTCATTGAGATGTTGTCCCCATTCGGCACACACTTGCAACTGGTGGTGCAGTGCTGCTTCTAGATGGCTTGTCTGTGCGACTTTATTAGCGGCGAAATCTGGGTCGGTGGCTAGTTGATAGTGGGCTAGTCCGAGATTGTTGCGGGCGGCCAAGGCGTCAAAGGTGAGTTGGGTTCGATCAATCTCTCCGGCGATATCCAAGGCGGCTTCGTAGGCGGTAATCGCCTGCTGCAATGATTCCGTCCGCGCCTGTTTATGCTGAAAGTGGTTCGCCAAATGCCAATAAGCGGTACCGAGATTGTTGTAGCTGGCTGCTGCTGCTGCGGGTACTAATTCTCGGGTGCGGTATTTCAATGCTTCGCGGTAGGCGGAAATCGCCCTGACTAGCAGGGGTTCTGAGGGTTCGTGCTGGGCGAGGTTCCAGCAGGCGGTACCGAGGTTGTTTTGCACTCCGGCATAGTTGAGGGGTTCTCGTTCGGGACTGTAGCAGGAGAGGGCTTGGGTGTAAGCTGCGATCGCGCTTTTGAGATATACGATCGGCTCACCATCTTGGGCTAAATTCCAGTATGCTGTCGCCAAATTATTCTGAGCAGCAGCGTACTGCTGAGGCTCCACGGCGGGGTCTAGATCCAGCAGCGCTTGTTGGTAAGCTGCAACTGCGTGCTGCAAGTTCTCTGTCTTGTCTCGATAGCGGGCTAAATCGGCCGAAGCGATGCCCAAATTTTTGTTTAATCTAACGCGGGTTTGGGGTACGGTTTCGCCATCTGTTCGGTTCAAACCTTCAAGGTAGAGGGCGATGCTGCGTTCAAGGCTGGATACTGGATCTGAGGCGTTATGCTGCGTGCGATCGCGCGATAGCATCCAATAGAGAGTGCCGAGATCGTTAAGCAGATCGGAAATTGGCGGTAGGCTGTTGGACTCCTGGGGGTACTGAGTTAAATTTTGTGTCAATTGGGCAATCAGCCGCGCGCATTCCTCAGTTAGTGGTTGATTTTGCTGCGAGTTGGTATCAACTTCGAGATACGCAATCACTTGTTCGATCGCGCGAATGGCGATTGTCAAGTTTTGCTCTGAAACGTCTCCGCCCAGAATGCGATCGCGGTAGTAATTCCCCAAACTTTGATAAGCCAAAGCCAAAGCTTCGCAAGAACACTGATGTTCTTGCAGCAGTTCGATGTATTGCAGAGTTTGCAGCGGCAGAAAATTGTCCTCCGATGCGGCATCATTTTCTGCTTCCAACTCCTCAGAGGCTGCAGCTAGCACCAAATCTGCCAGTTGGACGGATTTAGAATCTGGCCCTGGGGACGGGGGATAGGAAATTGGGGATTGTTCGTCGGGAATTCGGGATTGTCCAGACAAAGAAGATATTAAAAGTTGGTTGCCAAAGTCTCCGCTGTCCCGTAAGTTTCGCAAGTCTCCTGAGTGCCCGAAGTCATCAAAGTGCCCGAAGTCTCCCTTAGCTGGAGTTGGTTCGCCTTCAAACTCAAATACTCCGGTTCGCCAGTGCCAAAATTCCGGGGCCGATTGCTCGATCGAACTTAGCCAGGGCCGCGACACCCACAGCAACAGAGTAGACTCGCACATTTGCAGGTTTGCTTCGATGTCTCTCAAATAGCTCAGGAACGACCACTGCACGGCTGCTGACTGCCTGGTGAGGTGTTCTGCCCCAAGAATTTGAAATCCTGGCAAACGGCTGTAGCTGCCCCTGTTTTGCGGCGGTGGGTGGTGGGTCAGCCATGCGGCGATCGAACCCCAAGGATTTGGATCGCTCAAGTCGAGTTCCAAACTGACAAATCGGGGGTAGTTGATCGGGGAGCGAGGATCTGAGCCTGCGCTCTCTGCAGCTAATTCTGCGTGCAAGCGGGCTGCCAGACAGTCCCGCAGGCACAAGTCGTCGCAGGCGGCAATAAAAATTTGACGGCGTAAATTGAGGTCGATCGCCTGTTTCAAGCGTTGATAGATCAGCTTGTTTGAGCTAGAAACTTTTTGGGAAGGAATAGACATCAGGATCAGCCGATTTTAGATTTTAGATTTTAGGTTTTAGGTTTTAGATTTTGGATTGTAGATTTTAGATTGTAGAGTTGAGAGTTGAAATCTCGATCGCTCATAACTCACAACTAAGCCCCGAAGGCAGTCAATCGCACCGGTGATGACTAAAGGATTGTAGATTTTCAATTGGCAATTTTATGTGGGTGACGAACCCGTGTTAGTATTTGCAACCCAAGTCCCTGAACCCGACAGCCAAGAGGAAAACACCAAATTTCTGCTGGTCTTATTTAGCTTTCCAGCTCGCTTGGCACGCTTCAGGACTGTCGCAACTACCTGCTTTGTATTGAAACACAAAAACCATGTTTCCATTGGTGGGAAAACATGGTTTCTTGAAGGATTATTTTAAATTGCGATTTGAAGCAGCTTTGAGTCTCAAGCCAGTTTTCAGGCTAAAGTCGCCACATAAACCAAACCGGCCACCAACAGGGCTGCTACAATACCGCCGATGATGTAGTTCCGTTGTTGGTTCTTGTTGGGATATTCGGCGCCGTACACCTTCGGCTCTTTAGCAAAGTTGTTCAGGCGTCCATCGTCATCTTTGATGTAAGGCATCAGTCACAATCCTTAATATTTTTGATGTTTACAACTGTACCAAAAAAGCGCCCAGGAAAATTCAGGAATTTATTTTGAGGTGACAGTGCCTGTTTGGGGGGAAGAGGCGATCGCGTAATCTTTGATCGGCATTCTGCCTGCTAAGTACGCCATCCGCCCAGCTTCTGCTGCCATTCCCATTGCTTTTGCCATTGCCGGGGAATTTTGGGCATTGGCGATCGCGGAATTAATCAAAAGTGCATCGGCTCCCATTTCCATTGCTCGCGCCGCTTCGCTGGGCGTTCCGATCCCCGCATCGACTACTACAGGAACATTCACCGTGTCAATAATTATTTGAATGTTGGCGGCATTGTTGATCCCTTGCCCTGAACCGATGGGAGAACCTAAAGGCATGACTGTCGCACAACCGACTTCTTCGAGGCGTTTTGCCAGCAAGGGATCGGCATTGATGTAAGGCAAAACGGCAAAACCTTCTTTGACTAATTGTGTTGCGGCTTCCAAAGTGCCGATCGGATCTGGCAGCAAATATTTAGCATCGGGAATCACTTCTAATTTGACAAAATTGTTGTCTTCTTGCCCTAAAAGTTTCGCCATTTCCCGGCCCAAACGAGCTACTCTAATCGCCTCATCCGCAGTTTGACAACCGGCAGTATTTGGCAGCATCCAAATTTTAGTCCAATCAAGAGCCTCTGCCAATCCTTCATGGCCAGGAGCATTTGTTTGCACTCGCCGCACCGCTACGGTAACAATTTCGCACCTGCTAGCGTTGACGCTTTGCTGCATTTCTGCCATGCTGCGATATTTTCCCGTCCCCGTCATCAAGCGAGAATGAAAAGTTTTGCCGGCAATAATTAGAGGTTTGTCTAAAGGTGGCGTTGCTGTATCTACAGGATAGCCAAAAATACTGTACTCAAGAGCTTCTTCCCACTGTGTTCTGCCGCCCATCATCTCTTCAAGCTTCCAACCTTCTTCATTTGTCAGCTCATCGCGCGTAACTGCATATAAAATTTGCCCAATTGTAATTAATTTAGCATCTCGCGTCATATTATTTTTCAAGCCGACTTGTATAACTTCTTCAAACTCATTAAAAACGTCTTCCATTTTCCCATTCCTCCCTAGTTATTTGTTGTACTTCTTCGCTGTTGAATACTAATATAATAGTCTGAATCAGTTGTCTTTCGTCCCAATAAAAAGCTTTTCTGATGCCGTCGTTTATCTTCCAAAACTCATAACTCTCTCGGTTGATGTGAAAAATAACGGCTGCTGCACCTTAATTTTTTGCCCTGCTAATTCCTTCTTGAACTCGATATCTGATGTTTTTAGTAGATTTTGTCAACTCCTTAAATTCGCAAATCTCACCGTCAATCTCAGCATCTGGCGTTCTCACACCCTCTGCTGCTTGCTCGCTCAACATTCTAACTCTCTTCCCTATTTTAGCCAAAACTTCAGCCAGAAAGATTTCCGAATTATTAAGATTGTGTTGTTGGTGAATTAGCACAAATCCGCCAGCTAGCTCGTCAAAATAATGCCGCCGATATTCTGGTTCTGCATTTTCGTAGATGGCTCTGCTTTGCTGGATGTATTCTGGATTCACCGTTATTGTACTCTTATTGAACTGCGAGCTAGTAGAGTTAAATCTATGAAAGCAACTGTCGAGCAACTGGCCGAAATTGGGATATTTGCCAGCTTAAACCGAACTGATTTAGAGCAATTGCAAGAACATACAGCAATTCGGACTTACCGACAGGGAGAAGTTGTGATGTATGAGGGCGATCGCCTCCCCGAAAAATTATACACTCTTTTGAGCGGTTCTCTGCGGGTTGCAAAAACAGCGGCGGCGGGCAAAGAAACAATTCTCCGCACTTTATTTCAAGGAGATATGTTTGCCGCACCTGCTTTGCTAGGCAACGGCATTGCCCCGGCAACGGTGACGGCAGAAACTGATGTGCAAGTTCTTACCACAGAACGGGAATTTTTGCTAGCAGCTATTCGGGAAAATCCCGAGATTGCTTTGCGAATATTGGCGGTGTTTAATCAGCGGTTGCAGCAACTGCACGAGACTGTACACGGGTTGGTGTCGGAAAGGGCGATCGTCCGGCTGGCCCGATTTATTCATTACTTTGCCGTCGAGCAAGGTACGAAGATTGCGGATAATAGTGTATGTTTAGAAAAACGTTTTCCCTACTATCAAATTGCTCGCAGTATTGGGATTACCTACGAAGAATGCGTGCGGTTGTTTAAGAAACTTAAGCCGTTTGTATCCTACAGTCGAGGCGGAAAAATTACTGTGTTGGATTGGGGAAAATTGGAGGATATCGCCTCTGGAGATGAAATTGATTAAAGCCTTCTTGAAGATAGGACGTACAGTTGAAACCGCGCCTATAAAAATCTAGGAAAATAAGACGGCGGTTGAAACCGCTTCTATAAAAACAAAGTCTGCCTCCGCAGACTGAAGATTATATAATTTTAACCGATCGTTCTTCAACCTGCGGAGGCAGGTTTTGTTTGTGTAGCCGCGAATTCCATTCGCCCGGTCTTGTTCTCACAAATTCCATTCGCCCGGTCTTATTCTTACTCCGAAAATGTCAAAACAAACGCCAGATTTTCTTCAGCTTTCAAAGCGTGGGGCGCTCGTGCGGGCATGAATACAAATACTCCCGGTTCCAAGACAATATCCTTACCTTCCAGAGTCAAAACTCCTTTTCCTTCCACTACATTTATTGTGGCATTCCGCGCTGAATGGTGTTCTGAAATGTCCGAACCTGCTGCCAAACAAAGCAAAGTATGCTGACAATTATTGTCTTTGACTAAAATTTTAGTCAGCACTCCGGTGGCGGGATATTCGATTGTGTCTCTCAGTTGGATTGATGAAGATTGTAGCGGTAAAATGGTAGCAGTCATAACTTTTTACTTTGTTAAGATTGTTTTTGAGCACAGATGATGATATAGCCTAAATCCTCTTGGTACTTCTGGAAAACTCGACGCATTGCTAAGATACGATCGCGAATTTGCGATCGGCTTAAAACATTCCACACAATCCGCGCAGTACCCACAAAGCCTTCGTCATTAAGCATTCGCCGCAAGTTGAGGAGCCCCATCGCCCCACTTTGACACTTTTCTACTTGCAAACCCGCATTTTGACAAACAGCAATCCAGCCAGACTCAGACAAAGGGGTTGAATTGACGCGAATCACTTCTGATAAAGCTTTGTGAATTTCAGCTTCTCGGTTTTTAACTAAAAGTTCGTGAGAGAGAAACTTGCCACCTGGTTTTAAACGATCGCAAATTCCCGATACAATTTTAGCTTTCCCCGACGGCGACTGCATTGTCAGGATAGCTTCAGCCAACACCCAATCAAACTGTTGGGAAATCCGATCCAAGTGAAAAATATCTCCTTCCACAATTTCTACTCGATCGCTCAAACCCGCTGCTGCAACGTTAGCACGGGCGCGGGCTACACTGTCGGGATTTTTCTCAACACCCACTACTTTTACCCCAAAACGTTCAACAAGGGCGATCGAACTATATCCAAAACTAGCAGCCAACTCCAAAACAGTCTCGCCAGGTTGAAAATCCGCCCACTCAAATAACTGTTCCGTAGCAAGCTTCCCCCCCGGCCTCAGCATTGTCTTACCAGCGGCTGCTAGGACTTCATGGCCCGGCGCAGTCTTAAAATTGAGAGTAGTATTGGTCATAGATTTGACCTCCTATTTAACCTTACTCTCAGTTTGCCAAATTCTCCCAAATCTTTCTATGATCTAGCTCATATTCAAATTATCGTAGGCTGACGCACCCTACAATATCAGGAATTATCTCATGTCCGCCCTCAACAATTCGGACTGTTTTTGATTGCCAACAATGCTTTCAATCCATCCCTAAACAGCCGTCATCGTTTTAAGTAGAACTGATTGCTGTTAAGCTAATCCGCATTTAAATTGCATGGTAAAATAAATTTTCACTCTTGTAGGGTGGGCATCCTGCCCGCCCTCAACAATTTAAATGCACAACAGCTTACCGATCCAAATGCTAACCCTCGGATTGGCAACATCAGAGGCGCAATGATCATTGCACCGATAATTACGGCTGCACTGTTGGCAAGCAGTCCAAAGGTGGCAATTATACAGGAGCCGAGAATTAAGACAAGATAGTTAATATCTAGGGTTGATTCTTCCAACAAGTCAACTCCTATGCGCTTTAAATGCTATCGATGAATCCTGCTCCTGGTGAAACATTTAAGACTGTCTCGAATATTGTTGAGCAAAATAATCTCCTTAAGTCGGGGGCTTGTATTCGTATGCAGGTTCGGTGAGTCTATTTTAGATTTTAGATTTTAGATTTTAAATTAGACCTCTTGCAAAAATAACTAGGACGGGCAAGATGCCCGTTCCACAAAAAACATTTTTTCTTGTGGAACAGGCATCTTGCCTGTTACAAAATTTGATTAAAATGAATTTTGCAAGAGGTCTAATTACTCCACAAATTTTAGATTTTAGATTTACTCCACTGATGAATCTGGGAGCTTGAACAAAAGTCTAAAATTTGGGGCTGCTCACGAGAGGAGTCGCGGGTTTGTATCCGTCGGCAGGTGCGAGCCAAAGAATCAAAATCCCAGCCAGCCAGTTTTCGAGGATGTCCCGGAACTCTAAAGCAATTGTCGCGCCATTAATACCCAGCAGTTGCATCAAATCCCCTGCCTTGAATGACGGGATGGCGATGAATAACCCGATCGGCAATAATTGATTTATAATCAAGATATCTACTCCACCCCAATAATACCGAATCATGCTCGCAGAAGCAAACGCGACACTTTGGCCTAGTCTAATTACTGTTTCAGCATTAATTCTCTACTTCGTTGTTACCATCAACGTCGGCAGAGCTAGATTCAAATACAAAGTTTCTCCCCCCCAGATGACAGGAAACCCAGACTTTGAGCGAGTGGTGCGAGTTCAGCAAAATACCTTAGAGCAAATGATTCTATTTTTGCCCTCGCTCTGGCTATTCTCGCAATTTATTAGCCCGATTTGGGGCGCTGGTATCGGCGCAGTTTGGATAGTTGGACGCATTTTGTTTGCTTGGGGTTACTATCAAGCTGCTGAAAAAAGAGCGGCAGGATTTGGCATTAGTACCTTAGCTACTTTAGCTTTGCTTGGTGGTTCCTTAACTGGCATAATTATGTCGCTGCTGAAGGTTTGATCGTAGCTTGCGATCGACATAATTGTTTTTCTACTCGTTTCCAGGCTCTGCCTGGGAACCAGTTAAATGTAATAAATCTTAGGAGTAAATATGTCAGAAACCAACAAACCCGTATTTGAAATTAACCCGAAACTTTTTCAGCAGCTTGTCGAGTGGCAAGAAAAACTTGAACGAGAAGATGAATTAGCAAGCGAGTTAGAAGACGAGAAACCAACTGAGGTAAAAACTCCTCCCGACAGTGATGAACAGCATTCTCAAACAGATAATTCCTAGCTGGTGGCTAGCAGCATCTTTGGGATTTCCGGCTGCTGTCTCGGCTCAATCGCTGACACCTAGCCAAATTCAGCAAGTCAATAGCGGTTTGTTTCGTTCCAACTCTCAAGATTTCTTTCTGCAAGCAAATCGCCAACTGGAAAGAGAAATCGCAATTTTGTTGCAAAAAGATGTCGCTTCCCCAGGCAATATTCTGGAGATTGATGAAAAATTGCTCTCTCAGATTTGTAGGCAAGAATTTAAAATATCGTCGTCGCATTCTGATACAATAAGTGCGGCTCAGATTGCTGATTTTCAGACCAAACTAAAAGACATTTGCAGACACAATTAAAATGAAAGTGAGGTCAATATTCAAAGTTTAGTGCTAATGGATAAAGAGGCAATGGCAAAGTTAAAAACAGCCATGCTGGAAGCGGAAACCGCTGCTCATTTGGCGGCAATCATTATTGATTACACTCATGAGGAAATGATGCTAGTTTTTTATGAGCTAGAATGGGAACAACAGGCTAGAATTAAGGATATTTGGAAGACTGTTAGTTAAAGTAGATTGTCCCAAATCAGAGGTTTTAGTTTTTAACCGCAGATGTAAGCCGATAGACGCAGATGCACGCAGATTTAATTTTGTTCGTGTTCGCTGTGTATAACAATCTTATTTTGTACACAGCGAACAATGAGATATCTAAACTAGGGATTCGAGGCATAGTTGGCGGAAATGATCGCCCCGTTGCTCGAAGTTTTGGTATTGATCGAAGCTAGCACAGGCTGGGGAAAGCAACACTACTTTAGCGTTGTTCTGTTTGCCTAATTCTGCTGCTCGCGGGATTGCTCGTTCCATTGTTTCGACTATTTCCCAAGCGTTGTAATTTGCTTGTTCGAGCCGATCGCCAAAAATACCTGCCGCATCTCCAATTAGCAACACCGCAGCAGCTTTCGCCTTAATTGTATCAATCCATGCGCGATCGTCCCCTTCTTTGGGATCGCCGCCCGCAATCAAAATCGCCGGCGCGCTTACAGAAGCCAACCCGACTTGCGCCGCATCGTAATTAGTCGCTTTGCTGTCGTTGATAAAATCTATACCTTCCCAAGTGCAGATGTGTTCGAGACGGTGCGACACTCCGGGGAATTTATCGATCGCCCGGGCGATCGCACTTTTATCTATCCCCGCCAAATTAGCCGCCGCCACCGCCATTAACAAATTCTGCAAATTGTGTTCGCCCACCATCCGCAAAGACTCAGCAGGCAGAATTTTCTCGTTTTGAGCGATTACCCAACCGTCTTTAATGTACGCTCCAAAAGTGCGATCGCCCAACAAATCTTTTTCACCTTTGACACTCGTCCAACACGCATCCGGCCACATGTCAAGTCCTTGCTGTCGCAAACAAGGATCGTCGCCGTTGATTACTTGCAATTCAGACTTTTTCAGCAAATGCGCTTTAATGTTGTAGTAATTTTCCAAAGTTTTGTGGCGGCTGAGGTGATCCGGCGTCAAAGTCGTCAAAACTCCGATTCTCGGCGCTACACACGGCGATGATTCTATCTGATAGCTGCTAATTTCTGCGATTACCCAATCCGGCTGTTTTTCTGCTAAAGCTAATTCACACGCAGCATAGCCAATATTGCCGCAAGCGGGAGCGTAAAGCCCTGCTTCTGCAAAAATAGCAGCAATTAAAGCAGTAGTGGTAGTTTTGCCGTTAGTGCCGGTAATCCCCACCCAAGGAGATTTGAGATAACGCCACGCGAGAGCCATTTCTCCTATTGTTTCAATGCCTAACTCTCGGGCGCGCACTAATGCTGGACTGTCCCAGGGAACGCCCGGACTTACTACTATTAATTCTATAGATTCGACTGGTTCCAAAGATTGACCTAACTCAACTTTAATTCCTTCGTTAGCGAGTTGCTGTTGCTGTTCGAGCAAATTTGGGGAAGATGAGCGATCGCTCAGCGTTACTTCCCATCCTTCGCGTTTTAGCAGTCTGGCGGCGGCATTCCCTGACTTTCCTAGTCCAATGATATGAGCGATCGGCATAAGTTGTGTGTGTGATGGAGCGAATTTCCCTGGTTTTATAAGTTTATATCGGTTACGGTTTTTTTTGGATGATTTAACCGCAGAGGGCACAGAGGGCGCAGAGGAGGAGAAGAGAGAAGATAGAAATGAATAATTCCGATACCAATGGATTTGATATTACATCAAAACCTTTGGCGGCAATCTAAAATCTAAAATCTAAAATCGATTGACGATCGCCCCAAAGTCAGCCAATACCCGCGCGTGATTCCGCAGCAAACCCAGTAAATTCAACCGATTGCGCTTAATTTCCGGGTCAGAATCCATCACTAAAACACTTTCAGGGCCGTCAAAAAAGCTGCTCACAGCCGGAGCAATTTCAGTCAAACTATCTACCAACTGCTGGTAATTCCGAGTTTGTTTGGATAGCAGCGTTTGCGGCACTAACTGCACGACTGCATCATAGAAAGCTTGTTCAGACGACTTTTGAAATAACTCTGGTTTCACCGCCGTTTTTGGTTCCAATTCAACTTTATCCAAATCACCTTGAGCCGCCAAACGAGTTGAACGGTTGACTGTTTCGTAAATCAGATCCAAAGTCTGGTTATTGCGGATTTGTTGTAGGAAAAGTGCTCTTTCCAGCGCATCCAACAAATCTCTCAATGCTCGTTCAGTATATTCTGGGTCGTTTTCTCCCAAAACTGCATTTACCAAATCGTAATCTACATTTTTTTCTTCTTGCAACAAAGTCCGAATTCTTTGTAAGAAAAACTCGTATAACTGCGATAGCAACTCAGCAGGTGTTTCTGGGCGCGCTGCGGTAAATTCGGCGACAACTTCGGCGAGTAACTTGTGCAAGTTGACAGGCAACTGAGCCGCCCAAATAATGTTAGTTATTGCATTGGCTGCGCGGCGCAAAGCGAAGGGATCGGATGAACCAGTTGGCAACATTCCCAAACCGAAGATGCTGACTAATGTATCTAATTTGTCGGCTATTGCGACAACTTGACCTGTGATAGTTTGCGGCAAATTGTCGCCCGCGCCTTTGGGCAAATAATGTTCAAAAATCGCTGTGGCTACTTCTTCCGATTCGCCACTTGCTAAGGCGTATTTCTGCCCCATGATTCCTTGCATTTCAGGCAGTTCGTAAACCATTTGGGTTACGAGGTCGGCTTTGCAAAGTAAGGCTGCTCTTGCTATGTAAGCTTGTTCTTCGCCTGTGATTTGCAGTTGATTGGTGATGAGGCTGGCAATCTTGCACAGCCGATCGACCTTTGCGCGCACTGTCCCCAACTCTTCCTGGAAAGTAACTTTTTCCAACTTCGGTAAATAATCCTCTAGAGGCTTTACCAAGTCTGCTTTGTAGAAAAACTGACCGTCTGCCAATCTTGCCCGCACTACTCGCTCGTTACCGGCGGCAATAATCGCGGCTTTAGCGGGATCGCCGTTGGAAATTGTAATGAAATAGGGCAGAAGTTCGGGATAATCTGGGCTTTTGAGGATGGGAAAATACCGCTGGTTTGTAACAATAATTGTGGTGATTACTTCCGGCGGCAATATCAAAAATTCCTCGTCAAATTTGCCGACAACTGCGTTAGGCCATTCTACTAAGTCGGTGACTTCTTCTAACAAATCTTCGGTAATGTCGGCGTAACCGGCTTGTTTTGTCGCTGCGGCTTCTACTTGTGCTTTAATTTGATTTTTGCGCTGGGTTCGATCGACCTCCACGCAAGCAGCCCGCAGACACTCGACATAATCTTCGGCTTGCGGAATCGAGACCCCCCCCGTTTCCCCCTTGCCAAGGGGTGTAGAGGGGGTGTATAACACCCGGTGTCCTTGGGAAATTCGATCGCTCTTGACCGTATCCGAACCGCTCACTAATGTAATTGGCAGTACAGTATCATCCAACAGTGCCACTAGCGATCGAATCGGGCGCGGAAACTTCAAATCTCCGTCGGCCCACCGCATAAATCTTTTGCCTTCTAACTTATTAATCCACTGCGGCACAAGTTCTGTCAAAATATCCGCACTCATCCGCCCCGGAATCTTTTTCAGCACAAACACAAAATCGCCTTTATCGGTAGCGCGAACTTCCAAAGCATCAATTTCTACGCCCTGCTTTTTCGCAAAACCTTCGGCTGCTTTCGTCGGTTTGCCATCTTTAAAAGCCGAACTCGCGGGTGGCCCTTTTACCTCTTCTTCCCTATCTAATTGCTGAACTGGCAGCCCTTTCACGAGAACGGCCAAACGCCTTGGAGTAGCGTATACATTAATAGAGTCATTTGTCAAGGATTCTTCTGCCAACGTTGCAGGTACAAGTCGCTGCCACTGCTGGGCGCTGCCTGAGACAAAAGAGGCGGGCAATTCTTCTGTACCGAGTTCTAATAAAAAGTTAGGCATATCGCACCGTAATGGAATTTTGTTTAGGGTAATTTAAGGTAATTTATCCGATCGCGCGATCGCGAAGCTTGCAGAAGAGGATCGTATATCTGAAAAATACTCAAAAATCCAGGATACCACGTAAAATCGGGGGTGAAAGACAATATTCTCGACAGCCCATGACCTTGGCGGAAAGACTAGGACAAGATTGGAAGTCTCGACTGGAAAAAGATTGCCCGGACGAAAATTCTAGCACTCGCGAGAGTGTTGTCCGGTGGCTGTTGGGAGACAAGCCCGAAAGATTTGACACTCTTAGCCCAACTCAATTGTCTGTCGCCTCTGGGGCGATCGACTTTTTATATCGAATTTTACAGCAGCGGTATCTGGGAGTACCGCCAGAAAAAGCTTACCGCAACTTGATCGGGCGGCTCGGCGGTTTAGTTGTGCTCCGACAAAAAATCCAAGCGTGGGTTTCCCTGAGTCGCGACAGACAGCGGAGTGCGGTGGAGGTACTGCAAGAAGTGATTCAGGAAATGCTGAATTCCGATCGCTACCTGCAGCAGCAAGTTGCCTGGATTGCCGAATGTACCTCAGACAGACGCCTGCGAAATGCTTTGCTGCTAGCGAGCACAGAAGAATATTGCTTGCGGCCGATCCGCAACCAGCCGCTGCTGGTGTACCGTTTTGTCAACTATTTGCGGCGTGCCCAGCGGGGCGGGTTGACGCAAGTGCCTGCGGGAGACTGGGTGCGGCTGGTGTCGGAACAGGTTCTACCCGACGATACAGACGAACCGCTCAGCCTGCTAGATGAACAGGCAATGTCCGAGTATCGAGAAAATCAAGCTTGGGAAGAGCAGCAAACTCAGCGGCAGATTGTCCAACAAGAATTTGAGAATTACTTGACCGCTGAAGTCGATCCGCTGGCTTCCCGGTGGCTGCAGCTTTACCTGCAAGGTCGTTCCCAAGAGGCAATTGCTGAGGATTTGAAGGTTCCGATCAAGCAAATTTACCGCTTGCGAGAAAAAGTCAGTTACCACGCGATTCGGGTTTTTGCGGTCAAACAAGCACCGGAATTAGTCGCCAACTGGCTGGAAACTTCGCTCAAAGAACACAGTTTGGGCTTGACTCCGGCTCAGTGGCAGCAATATTTACAAAACCTCACACCTGTTCAGCGGCAGTTGGTAGAATCGCTGAAAGCAGGGAAAAGTGTAGAGACGATCGCATCTGAATTAAAGCTGAAAACCAATCAAGTCATCGGCGAGTGGAGCAAACTCTATTTAGCAGCTCAATCGCTCCGCAACGAGTAGATTGGTAATGGGTGGCGGGCAATTGCTAATTGTTAATTGGCGGTAGCATTTTTCAGAATCCGCGCTACAAATCAATTCCCTCACAGCCACAGATTACTGCGAGTTTCCCCGTGGAAAACCGCGCGATGCCCCTTGTATCAAATCAGGTTAGATCGATCGGCATATCGTTGCGCTGCCGTGACGATCGCGCTCGGAGACGATCACAGCCCACTCTCTGAGGTAAGATACTAGCAGCACGATCGACTTTTGAGGATTTTTTAACCAATCCTAAATTCAGCGGTTGCCTGTAAATCATCGGTTGTGGTGCATCTCTAATACTTGTGCATTAAAGACATAATTCTATTGTTGCCAGCCACGGGCATCAATCTCGGGCGATCGATGATAGTGGGTCTAGCCTGCGCTAGTCATCATCTAGTTCTCAATCTTTTGGTAGAATTTGAGGCTGCAATACAGAAGGGAGAAAATTCTGAGACTAAGGATTTTTCTTTAATAAAAGCTTCCGGTTGCGAGACCAATTCCTCCGTAGCAGGAAGTTGCAGCGTTTAATTTTATCGCATCAGGTTGGTGCGTCGCGCTCGATCGCGCTTCCAACTACAAAGCAGCTAATGGTACATACATCTTCAACAGACTCGGCAGCTACAATGGACTCTGATCGAATATTTCACCTAATCGATACAGTTGTCCCCTTTGAAGCTTGCCTTTACTATCAAGTTTTGCCTTTATCTCTAGAAGGTAATCTGTTTAAATTGGGCGTAGTCGATGCCCAAGATGACTCCGCCTTGGACTACGTGCAGCGGATTTTAGCTTACATGAATTGCTCAGTCACAACAGAGCCAATTGCCTCGGAAACTCAGCGCTCGATGCTCTCAGCTTACTTGCTGCACGGGAGCCAGATCCGAGAACCCAGCCAGACAGAAACCGCCACAGCCCCAACACCCAAAAATCCCGCATCAGCAACTTCAGGCCCCAATGCAGCAACGCTGCTGTCTGTGCCAGAACCCTCGATGCCCGATCCTGAGCGGTTTAAACCTGCTAGCGCCGAGGTTCCCCCGACACCGACACAGCTATCGGTTTTGAATGTCGAGGCCTTGCACTTGTCAAGCCGAGTGGAAGTTTTGGCAACTTTGCCCGCACCCCAACTGCTGCAAGAATTGCTCGGTAGAGTGCTGCGAGAGGGTATCGGCCGCCTGTTTTTTGAGCGGCATCAGTCCCAAGGTCGCATTCTTTGGAGTCAAGATGGCGTTTTGAAATCCATGCTCGAAGGTATCGATATCGTCCTTTTCCAAGAGGTCATCGACGAGTTGAAGCGGCTGACAGATATGCCTGTTTCCCCGGTGGAACAGCCCAAACAAGTCGAAGTTGAGCGCATATATCAAAACACTCATTTGCTGTTGCGCTTGCGGGTAATGACGGTGGGTGGCAAGGAAGAAGCCACCCTGCAAGTTTTGCGGGGGGCAGCTTTGAGGTTTTACCAGCAGCAGCAGTTGTCTAATTTGAGTCGGGACGCACTGCGGCTGGCCGAAGAATTGCAGCGGAAAGTGAATCAAATTCGCGATCGAACTCGGCTTTCTCCTGTGCCTTTAGAGGGGTTGCCCGCTTTGGAACAGGTGATTAGAAATGTTGACGACCAAATTGAAGCTTTGCTGCACGAACACAATCCCGATCAGTCCTAATTAGCAATAGATGACTGTTTTCGCGATCGGACTCGCTGACCTCACAAACCCGATTTCTGCCTATATTTCTCCTTTATTTATTAGTCCGCGTAGACGAAAGTTTGTGCAGTAGGCATTTAATATCCAATCTGTTAGCATTGGAATTATTCAGATCTCTATTCTCGACAAGCGCGTGAATCTGCGTGAATCCATTGTCATCTGCGCTTGCTGAAATTCTCTTTTTTTAACCGCAGATACAGGCAGATCAACACCATTTGTGACAAGTTAAGAAAAAGTGCAAATTGTCAAGGGGGTAGACTTGCAAGAGGTAAAATAGGATGAAACCTT
>NZ_JAUBRI010000087.1:0-20783 GCF_036701795.1 Microcoleus sp. N9_A1 | reverse complement strand
TACCGAAACCTAAACCTATTCATATTCACTCATTTATTTATTATACATCGCTGATGTTATTAAATTTTCATTCCTTATTACTTGTTAATTCCCAAATATCCTGCCATTCCTGATCCGAAAGCGGTCGCACTTCCAAGTCAATCCCAAAACAGCGACAAGCCGCCGCACTCAAAACATCAATTACAGTCGGAATCAAATCATCTTCCCCTTCAGATAGAGGTAATTTTACAGGAATTAATTCCTCCCCAAAAACTTGAGAAAACAAACTAACATCCGATCGCAAACGCATCGAACCATGCTGCAAAATAGCATCACCCCGGCGTAATTGAGCGCTACCAATTAACTTGTAGCCATCAGGCGCAACTAAATCCGCACCCGTAGCAGTACCAAAACAATTCGGATTGTGAATATAGCCCCTTCCAGCTTCCCCGTAGTGCAAATCCAAACCCAGCGCCCTCCAACCCTCAATCAAAAACTCGCAAATAGTCTGATAAGCTTTCAGACGGCTGCTTCCAAATCCCGACGCCACAACTGCATAAGTTAAATCCCCTTGGTGCAGCACGGCGCGCCCGCCGCTGGGCCTCCTCACCAACTCCACAGGCATTCCCCCCCAAGACAACTGCTGCCAAAACTCCGGCCACCTGCGCTGGTGGTAGCCCAAGGAAATCGCCGCCGGTTGCCATGTGTAAAATCGCAGAGTTGGCGGATGTTTGCCCGCTAGATGCTGTTCCAGCAGCCATTGGTCGATCGCCATCTGCACGCTACCAGACGCCGACAACAGTGGAATTAAACGCCATACAGAATTAGCCATCAGTCTCCAGTCCTGAGTTTGCACTCAATAATTCGCAGAATGTTTTAAAATTAGTAACAGTCTTTTGAGCTGGTTTTCTAAGTTTGTGTAAATTTTACAGAGCCGATGCTGTAGAAATAAATAGAAAAAATAATCGCAGAACCATGAGCAACAGCGTAATTGTCATTAACGACGAAAAATTTGAAACAGAAGTCCTGAAAGCAGAGCAACCAGTGCTTGCCTATTTTTGGGCTACTTGGTGCGGGCCTTGCAAACTGATCGCGCCTTCGATAGACTGGGTGGCGGCCAACTACAGCGATCGGCTGAAAGTGGTTAAAATGGAAATTGACCCCAATCCTACTACTGTCAAGCAGTATAAAGTAGAAGGAGTCCCAGCTCTCCGATTGTTTAAAAATGCCGAAGTAGTGCTTTCTCACGAGGGAGCTATTACTAAACAAACTTTGGTCGGTTTGCTCGACGCTCACTTATAAAGTTTGGAAATGATTCGGGAGTTTCCAACTCCCAAATTACAATTCTAGCAATCGCAAATATTTTTTTAAGATATCTTTTTGACCCTCGATATTTCTCTTTGACTCTACGCCTTTTGCGGTCTCTGCGGTTAGTTTAAAAAAAATAATTCACAAACACAATAAAAATGCAATATAAATAATAATTTAGCTAATATAAAAATATTCCTTAAAATTCCCCAAAAATACAAAAAATATGCAATTTGCCAAACGTTTAGATCCACTGCAATTTAATGTATTTGCCGATATGGATCGGGCAAAAGCTCAAGCTAGAGCAGCGGGGCAAAATGTGATTGACTTGTCTCTGGGTTCTTCGGATTTGCCGGCGGCGGCTCATATTACAGATGCGATCGCACATTCTCTGTCCGACACCAGCACCCACGGCTATTTGCTATTTAACGGCACAAGAGATTTTCGGGAAGCAGCAGCTATTTGGTACGAGCAAAAATTTGGGATTGCAGTCAATCCAGAAACAGAAGTGCTGCCGTTAATTGGTTCCCAAGAAGGCACGGCGCATCTGCCTTTAGCTGTACTCAACCCTGGAGATTTTGCTTTGCTGCTCGATCCTGGCTATCCTTCCCACGCGGGCGGCGTGCATTTAGCCGGCGGTCAAATTTATCCGATGCCGATATTAGCAGAAAATGCGTTTTTGCCGATATTTGAAGATATTCCGGCAGCAGTGCTGGCTCAATCGAAGATGATGGTTTTGAGCTATCCTCACAATCCTACAACTGCGATCGCACCGCTGGCTTTTTTTGAGAAAGCCGTGGCTTTTTGTCGGGAACATCGGCTGGTTTTAGTTCACGATTTCCCTTATGTTGATTTGGTGTTTGACGATCGCAATTCTCTCATAGAGGTAGAGTCTGGTAACGAGGAAGAATATCGAAAATTGATGGCGCCGTCAGTATTTCAGGCGGATCGAGATAAGAGTGTGGCGATCGAGTTTTTTACACTATCCAAATCCTACAGTATGGGAGGTTTTCGAGTCGGATATGCGATCGGCAATTCCAAACTAATTGCAGCGCTGCGACAGGTAAAAGCCGCAGTGGACTTCAACCAATACCGAGGGATTTTGAACGGAGCGATCTCCGCATTAACAGGCCCTCAAGATACCGTCAGAACCAGCGTAGAAACCTTCAGAAAACGGCGGGATGCCTTTGTAAACGCGCTGCAGGGCATCGGCTGGCAAGTACCCGTACCCCCCGCCACCATGTACGTCTGGGCGAAACTGCCGGAACCTTGGGCCCAAGATTCCGTGAAATTTTGCACTCAGCTAGTACAGAGTACAGGAGTCGCAGCTTCCCCCGGTGCCGGTTTCGGGAAATCAGGAGAAGGCTACGTGCGATTTGCCTTAGTCGAGTCGCCAGCAATTTTGGAAACAGCAGTTAGAAAAATTGCTGAGTTTCTAAATTGAGCGATGCAATCTGTGTCAACTTAACCTCAAACACCCTTGTGATATCAAATCCGTTAGCATCGGAATAGTAAATTCGAGTATCCGCTCAATAATCCGGGGTAAATCGCTCAACGATGCACCTCAAATGACGCAAAATCGTTCCTGAGTGGGTAGTCCGCCCCGAATTATTGAGCGGATACATCCTTTCAACCAGCACGGCTGGTACAACGATGTCAGATTACAGTTGTACTGGCCCAACTAGATATGCAAAACTTGTTGCATCTACACTAGAACGTTGACATACTCACCGCCCTCCTAAAAATGCAACACTTGTCGCAATTAAATTTGCCCGCAAATGGGAACGATGGAAATGTCCGATGCTTAGAGTCTGGAGTTGAGACTAAACAACAGATCTGAAGCGAAAATTGGCTCGATACTTTCGTAAACTTGGGTAGGCGTGATATAAAAGTAATGATGATGGCGATGGAGCTCGCCGAAACCGCCCTGCGTTATTAATAATCTTCATAACGTTTAAAAGGCTGATGGCTCCTACTGTTCCGACTTGTGGCGGAAGGGTAGGATTGCGCGGATGCCTAGATCGATCTTTCCCCTACAAGTCACGTTCATCAATTCAGCTTCAAGGTGGCGTGATGTTAGAAAGTATTATCTGGATTTTATTAATGGGGTTTTTGGTCGGGCAGATTGCTCGACGGCTGAAAGCTCCAGCACTGGTAGGTATGGTGCTGGTGGGCATTCTGTTAGGGCCGCAATTCGGGAATGTCATTAGTCCAGAGGTTTTGGGCGCTGCAGATTCCCTCCGCACCATTGCCGTCATGGTGATTTTGATGAAGGCGGGGTTAGGACTCGATCGCGAGAAACTGGCTCAGCAGGGCAGCGTATCACTGCGGTTGGGATTTATGCCTGCCGCTTGCGAGGCGATCGCCATTGCCTTTGCCGCGATGTGGCTACTTCAGTTTGATTTTCTGACGGGGCTACTGCTGGGCTGCATCATTGGCGCGGAATCTCCAGCCGTGATTGTGCCCGGAATGCTGCGGCTCAAAAGTTTGGGATGGGGGGTAAAAAAAGGGATTCCCGATGCCATTCTGACTGGAAGTGCCTTGTCAGATGTCTTGTTGTTACTGGTGTTTAGCCTGCTGCTGGCGTTTCTATCTCAAGGGGGGGCGACAGGTATTACCTTACTGGGAGGAATCACCCTCAGCCCTTTACAGTTGCTACCCTTTCAAATCATCATCCAAAGTGTCTTAGGGGTGCTGTTGGGATGGGTGACGGCTCGAATGCTGGTATCACTATTAGTCAAGCAAAACTGGACTCAAAATGCGGTTCAGGATTCCCTGGTGGCTGCTGGCTTTGCCTTATGGCTGGTAGTATCAGCCGAACATATTCCGTTTTTCTCTGGCTATTTGGCTGTCATGGCTGCGGGGTTTTTCCTGATTGAGTTCGATGCGCCTTTAGCACGAAGGCTGCGGGGTGGCTTTGATAGTTTGTGGACGATCGCAGAAATTATTTTGTTTGTGCTGCTGGGAGCCAGTATTCAACTTAATGTCTTAGGAAATACCTTGCTGGTAGGTTTGCTGGTGTTGGCGATTGGGACTCTGATTGGGCGATCGCTAGGCTGGTATCTTTCCACCTTGGGTAGTAATTGGACTGGGAAAGAACGGCTGTTTCTGCTACCAGGAAATTCGGCTAAGGCAACGGTGCAGGCGGCGATTGGAGCGATTCCTCTAGCTCAGGGTATAGCAGGTGGCGAAACTATTTTGGCGATCGCAGCCCTCTCAATTTTAGTAACCGCTCCCTTGGGTGCATGGGCAATTCCCACTTTTGCTCCCAAACTATTAGAAAAAGGCGAAGTAGACCCGACCAAAGTAGCAATTTCCGGTCGTCCAGTTTTTCTCGCCGCAGTGGACACTTCTCCCCTCACAACAGATGTTTTAACTAAGGTCGCAGACTTAGCTCGGCGCAGTGATGGAGATGTGATTGTTTTGTATGTGGATAATCTTGAAGACAAAAGCGCAAACTTACAATTGCAACAACAAGCACAGCGATTGCTCTCAGATATTCGCTATGAGTTTCTACAGCTTTCGGGCGCAGTTCCAGAGGAGATTGTCCGCGTGGCGCAAGCTCGGCAAGTGACAGATATTGTGCTCGGTAAACGGGGGCATCAACCTTGGAAAGAAGTGCTAGTGGGGTCGGTTTCTCAAGCTGTCTTAGAAACAAGTCCCATTCCTGTCATTTTGGTGGACTCTCGTTACAAGTAACCTATTCCAGCGATCGTGAATTTCTAAAAAAGGATCATTTCTTATGAAACGTCTCCCTCAATTTGAGCAGCTCATCGTCATTTCCCAACTCAGCAAGTTGTTCATTATTTCTTGTATCGTTGGCATTCTTTCGGGTCTTGGTTCCGCCGCTCTCCTAGCATCTTTAGAATGGTCAACCAATTGGCGAGAATCTCATTTGTGGGTGATTGCTTTACTACCATTGGGTGGATTCTTCAGCGGTTGGATTTATCATCGATATGGAAAAAGCGTAGAAGCCGGAAATAATCTTTTACTCGAAGAGATTCATCACCCCCAAAGCACAATTCCCTTACGGATGGCTCCTATGGTGCTGTTAGGGACAGACCTAACCCATTTATTTGGGGGTTCAGCAGGTCGTGAAGGTACAGCCCTACAAATTGCGACATCCCTCGCAGATCAGTTGACTAAAATATTCAATTTTAAACCTGTCGATCGCCGAATTTTATTAATGTCTGGGCTCAGTGGTGGATTTGCTTCGGTTTTTGGGACTCCCTTAGCTGGAACTATCTTTGGTTTAGAGGTTTTAGCAATTGGAACGATTAACCATAATGCTCTTTTTCCCTGTTTAGTCGCAGCGGTTGTGGGCGATCGCATTACCTTAAATCTAGGTTTGCATCATACTGCATACCGCCATGCTCCGCTTGTACCAACCATAACTCCAATGGGGCTAATTTCTGCAATTATTGCTGGCATAATCTTCGGCCTTGTGGCGATGGTTTTTGCGAAACTAACTCATAAAATTAGCCACTTCTTTAAAGCCAAGATATCCTACCCTCCTTTACGTCCTGCAATCGGCGGTGCAATTGTCGCATTGATTGTTTGGGCGATCGGCTCCACTAAGTATATCGGTCTTGGTATTCCTACCATTGTCGATGCGTTTTATACTCAGTTACCGCCTTGGGATTTTGCGGCAAAAATAGCTTTAACTGCATTGACATTAGGGGCTGGTTTTAAAGGAGGCGAAGTTACTCCTCTATTTTTTATTGGTGCAACATTAGGCAATGCTTTGTCATTAATCTTGGCATTACCAGCACCTTTATTGGCAGGAATGGGATTTGTTGCAGTCTTTGGCGGCGCAGCAAACACACCCATCGCTTCAACTTTAATGGGAATTGAACTTTTTGGTATGGAATCTGGGGTTTTTCTTGCTATTGCTTGCGTGATGAGCTACCTTTTTTCAGGTCATGCTGGCATCTATAGCTCGCAGCGTATCGGCTCTAGTAAGTACCATTTTATGCCCATGAAAGAAGGGCAACATTTGGCGACTCACGCACCGGAAATTGCTCCACCGCCAGAAAAAATTACCAAATAAATCAATTTATTTAACGACTTGCATATCTGGGGATTTGTATACCAAGGACAAGAACTCAAAATGAATGATTTGATAGTTTTACGGCTCTACTGTCACTATGGCGATCGCCCTCCTACAAAAACATTTTGGCAAAACTTAATCGCGCCGCCTCTGGCTCATTATTTAGCCACCCGTGCCAAAGCGTTTGGGATTGAGCAAGTTATAGTCCATCGAGTTTCAGTAGGATTTTTAAATGGTGGATCGCTGCAATACGATCTCCCTGAATTTTCTCCTCATAAGTTGCCTCAATGTCTTGAGTTGATTGACCGAGAGGATAAACTACGCGGCTTTTTAGAGCGCTATACTGATGAACTTAGAGGGGTAAGAGTGGTTTTATTGCGAGGTGAGGAATTGCTCCCGTAATAGCCGAGACAATTGATTTTCGGAGCGCAATCGCGTCAGCCCATCACCATTGATTTTCCTAACCTTTCATAACTGCGAGCGTCTTCAATGGGTATTTTGGTAATTCCAATTCATTGCCCCAATCAGCGCAAACTAAACTCAGTGACAACCGGATAACGATCCGATGCCCTATCCGTTTTGTCATTCTCGATCGCGGCATAGGAGGTTGCTGTTTCTGCTAGTGCGGCACTTGCCAGAATGTAATCTGAGCGAAATGGAATAAATTACGTTAGTATCCGCTCAATAATCCGGGGTAAATTGCTCAACGATGCACCTCAAATGACGCAAAATCGTTCCTGAGTGGGTAGTCCGCCCCGAGTTATTGAGCGGATACAAATTCGAGTTCACTGTTGACGGTTGACTGTTCACTGTTCACGGCCTCAACAGTCAACAGTCAACCGTCAACACCATTCCGGTGTAAGCGGAAATGATATTAGACTTAACCCCACCAAACTTGAGCTTTGAGGCAGGGGTTAAAACCCCTGCCGGACTGGGGTTTTGAAGTTTTTGGGCACAGGATGAAGGGCGCGGCGTCTAAGTGCTTACCCCTAGCTCAAGATGGAGGCAATTGCTAAAATAGTGTGATTTCTACCTAAAGGAATAGATATTTGCACGCAGTATCTGTCACAATTTCTTTTAAGAAATGTTAACGTGAGGCATCTTCGGAATTACCAGTTCCGCTCACCCACTCTAAAAATCCTTGAAGTGAATTCTGTTGGGGTAGCGATTGTTCCGCAGCCGCGAGCGCACACCCGAAAAAGACGACACTGCCCAAAATTGCAATCAGGGGAAAAGGCTTACTCAGCCCAAAGTCCCGCTTAAGTCGAGCTAACGGCCTGCTCTCGCGCCTGAGCATCTTTCCCACCGTCAGTTGTTTGAGACTAAAAGGATCGCGCACAAAATGACCGCTCCAGCTAATTACCATATGAGAATGGCAGTGGGGACAAGTGAATAGTCCGCTGACCATCCCGACGGGGCCTACGACGCTGGAACGGTTGCAGATCGGGCAAGTGACAGAATGAGTGTTATAGGTGGGAGCGTTCATAACTGTTTTTCTTGAGTAAAAAAAACTAACAAGTAATTGGGAGCCTGTGTTAACGCCAAAGGTGTAGACCTTGAGAGGCACTTTTCCTTAATTCCTAGTTTACCGCTCCGATCGGGTCGATCGGAACTCACTGCTTCGGAAAACCTTCAAATTGCCAATCCCGCAACGAGTGCAAGTCGGGAGCACAGGTGAGATTATATTGCAAGGGAGTTACGGTTATTTGGTTGTCGCGAATAGCTTGTACGTCCGTAGGAATATCATGCGGCACCGCCGAATCGGCGATTTCTTCTACATCTTCTAACAATTCCCCAGCCAGCCAATAATAAGTTTTGCCGCGCGGATCGGTGCGCTTTTGAAATATGTCGAAATAGCGGCGAATGCCTTGACGGGCGATCGCAACTCCGGTAATTTCTGCTTGTGAGACTGCTGGTATGTTGACATTCAACAGCATCGGTTTGGCCATTGGCTGTTTTTCCAACTGTGCCAGCAAGCTGACAGCGAAATCCACCGCCGGCCCAAATTCCTGCGAAGTAAAGCTGGCGAGGCTGAAAGCAATGCTGGGAATGCCTTCCATAATTCCTTCCATTGCTGCCGAAACCGTACCCGAACAGATGATATCCGTGCCTAAATTGGGCCCGTGGTTGATACCGGAAAGGACAAAATCCGGCGGTTTGTCAAGTAAAGCCCACAAAGCGAGTTTCACGCAGTCGGCGGGAGTGCCCGAACAGGCCCAAGCTTGGACTGCGGGATCAAAAATAGATTCGACAATTTCGGCGCGGATGGGTTGGTGCAAGGTAAGGCCGTGGCCGGTAGCGGAGCGCTCTCTGTCGGGACAAACTACGCTCACGTCGTGACCTGCGGTGGCGAGAGCGTTGGCGAGGCTGCGGATGCCTTGTGCAAAGATGCCGTCGTCGTTGCTAATTAAAAGTTTCATTGAAAATTTTATAGGCCTTATAACAATATTAAACTAGATTCAACTAGGGCGATCGCTCTAACATCGAATTATCTATTACAAATTATCCGTAAATACCGAAAATCTAAAATCTAAAATTAACAATACTGTCGAGCCAAAATTGCGCTAAACTCAACTTGGCCCAAAACAGCCATCAATCTAAAATCTAAAATCTAAAATCTAAAATCAAAATGACTGTCCAGCTAAGCGACATTGAAACTCAACTAGAAATTCTCGGTCAAGAGTCCAAAAGCGCGATCGCCACTGCCAATACCCTCGAACAACTCGAACAGTTGCGCGTCGGCTACCTCGGCAAAAAAGGCCAACTCTCTCAAATTTTAGGCATGATGGGCAAACTGTCGCCAGACCAGCGACCCAAAGTAGGTGCGATCGCCAATACTGTAAAAGAAGCCCTGCAAGCCAATTTAGAAGACAAGCGCACCGCCCTCCAAACCGCCCAAATTGGAGCCAAACTAGCCTCAGAAACCATCGATGTCACCATGCCTGGGATTTTTCGTCCCCAAGGTCGAATTCACCCCTTAAACAGCGTCATAGACCGCGCTCTCGATATCTTTGTCGGTCTCGGCTACACCGTCGCCAACGGCCCGGAAATGGAAACAGATTATTACAACTTCGAGGCGCTGAACACACCGCCAGACCACCCAGCGCGGGATATGCAAGATACATTTTACCTGCCAGGAGGCGACTTGCTGCGGACTCAGACATCATCGGTGCAAATTCGCTACATGGAACAGCACAAACCGCCGATTCGGATTGTCTCTCCCGGCCGCGTTTACCGCCGCGATACTGTTGATGCTACTCACGCAGCAGTCTTCCACCAAATTGAGCTTTTAGCAATAGATGAAGGTCTGACATTTACTGACTTGAAAGGCACAATTAAAGAGTTTTTGCGGCAAATGTTCGGGCAAGATTTGCCGATTCGTTTCCGCACGAGTTACTTTCCGTTTACCGAACCTTCTGCGGAAGTTGATTTGCAGTGGAACGGCAAATGGCTGGAAGTTTTGGGCTGCGGAACTGTCGATCCGAATGTTCTTAAAGGAGTCGGTTTAGACCCAGAAAAATATACTGGGTTTGCAGCCGGTTTTGGGGTCGAGCGGTTCGCAATGGTACTTTATGAAATCGACGATATTCGCCGAGTTTATGCTAGCGACTTGCGCTTTTTGCGGCAATTTTAAAGCATGGCTTGGGGTCGGTTCTACAAACCCTCTAGAGATTTTGCTTAAGCTACATCAATTTTTCAGTTTCAAGTAAGCAGACAAGAGCGACAAAACCATAAGATATGGTGGGCGGGTGAGTGCAAGTAACTTTTGCTATCCGACTTTTTTCAAGTCAAAACCCGCCCCCCCACATCAGTTTATTCATGCCCGCTTACTTAAGTAGACAAGGGCTTTGCGCTTACCTACTTATTTATTTTCTAATTGCTAAAAACATCCTTGATGCTGTCAACAGCGCGCTCTACAGCATTCTTGGTATTATCTACTGCTTCCTGAGTCCGAGCTGAATCTTCCTCTGCTCTTTTCTCAATTGTGGCCGCATCTTTCTTAGCTTTGCGCTCTACGACACTACCATCCTCCGATGCTCGATCGACTTTAGCAGCATTTGTCTTGGCAGTTTCCTTAACCTTCTCTTCTGTATCTCGGATGAAGTTCTTGGCTCGTCCAGCATCTTTGCTGGCTTTTTCTTGAACCGCATCGCCCGCATCTGCTGCTGCGATCAAGTTTACAGCAGGAGAAGCCATTGCTGCGGTGTTAGAGAAGAACGCACCAGACCACACGAAGGCCATCGCTGACACGCAAAGCACAGTTGCAGCCATCAAGCGCCCTAAAGTCGAAAGCCGTTTCGTAAAATAATTCAGTTTCATAGAATACAAAAGGAGATATGACTTTCTATTTGTACTCGATCAGAGCGATCGGCTGAACCGTTCTCTAGATAGAGGTTATCCACCGACGAGCGGTTAAAAAAGTTCCCTCTTTTGATAGATTCAATCCAGGAATGTCAGTCAATGGTAGATTTGAGACTTAAGATTTGAGATTTGAGATTTGAGATTTGACTCCACAACCGCCATTTGGCATCTTGAACTTTGGTGAGTAGATTGTAGATTGTAGATTTTAGATTAAACAATTGATATCCAATCTGTTAGCATGGGAATTATTCATATATCTCTTCTCTGCATCGGCGTGAATCAGCGTCAATCCCTTGTCATCTGCGGCCCGAGAAATTGTCTTTTTTTAAACCGCAGATGAGGGCAGATGCAACACAGATTAACGCAGATGAATGATATCAATTCCGGTTGCACCATCCATAGGGCTATGGCTATGGCATACCTCACTTTTTTGAGAACCGCTATATAATACTTATAATTACTAATCACAATTTAGTAAAAAAGTCAATACCGTTTCATCAATTCCCTTTAGTTTCAAAGGCTTATATTTAACAATGCGATTTTCCTCCACATAATCTGCCACCGCCGCCGAAATTAGCACCGTGTTTGGTTCCGTCACCTCTTGCAAGCGGGCGGCAATATTCACGCTCGGCCCGATCGCGGTATAATCCGATCGATCAGGGCCGCCAAACATCCCCACCACCGCAGTACCCTGGTGAATTCCGCAGCGAAACCGCACCGGAGGCACGCCATTTTCCCCAACAATTCCCTGCTCCAACCAGCCCTTGTTAAGCTCCTTCAGAGCTCGCAGCATTTGGCCAGCAGCAGCCACAGCGCGGCGTACTTGCTCATTAGGCGTTAGTTCCTCCGGCGCGCCAAAGAAAGCCATTACCGCATCTCCAACAAACTTGTCCACCGTACCGCCGCTGTCAAAAATAGCCTTAGTCATTGCCGCCAAATATTCATTCAACAGCTCAGCTACCCGGCGCGAGCGCAGCGTATTTGCCATTTGAGTAAAACCGACAATATCGCTAAACAAAATAGTAATCAATCGCGGTTCCGGGCGCAAATCCAATGCCAAATCTCCAGCCGCTGCTGCCTTCACCATCGCCGGCGGCAAAAATCGGCGCAGCACCGACTCAGTTAAATAACTGTTCAACTGCTGCACTCGGCGCTCGTTTTGTTTGAGGGCGATCAAATTCCGCACTTCCGCCAACAATTCTCGATCATTAAAAGGCTTGGACAAATAAGCATCCGCACCCCGTTCTACTCCTTCAATTCGAGTATCTTCGTCGGCTTTAGCAGTCAGCAAAATTGCCGGAGTTCCCTGCAATTCCTCATCCTCTCGAATCATCTTAATCAAATCCAAGCCCGAAATCAAAGGCATCATCAAATCAGTTATAATTAAATTAGGGCGACGTTTTTTAGCCACGGCAAATCCTTCTTCTCCGTTGCGGGCAAGCAAAACTGCAAAGCCGGCATCTCGCAGAATAGCCGACACATAAAATCGCAAATCAGGATTGTCGTCAACCACCAAAACCGTTCCCACTGCTGTTTCTGATCTGATCGGTTGGAGCGCCTCAAAGTTATGATTTTCTACCTCATTTTCGGACAAATCTGCCTCCACATCTGCCAGTTCCACCGCAGCTTTGGATGAGTGAAACTCCGCAGGTATTTCTAGTACCTGTTCCGGGGGCAAGTGAGTCGAACCAAAGTGCAGCCAAACGGTAAAAGTAGTACCTTCGCCGTAAACTGATTCAACTGAAATTTGACCGCCGTGGAGTTCGACTAATTCTTTGACAAGTGCCAAACCTAAACCGCTGCCTTCGTAGGAACGGCTAGCTGAACCTTCGGCTTGGTGAAACCGCTCGAATAAATAGGGAATTTGTTCGGTGCGAATGCCGATACCGGTGTCTTTTACTTGCAACAAGCAGTGAGAGCCGGCCGCTTCAACTTTCAGGGTGATAGTTCCGCCTTCTGGGGTAAATTTGACAGCATTTGATAGCAGGTTGTAAATAACTTTGTCAAATCTTTCCAGATCCAAATAAAGTAAAGGACATTCTTGCAGTTGGGTAATTAAGTGCAGTCCTTTTTTATCGCAGTAGGCGCGGAACGACTCTGCGGTAGAGTAACAGAAACCGACTAAATCGCAGGGGCGGAAACTCGGCTGCATCCGTCCGGCATCGAGCCGCTGCAAGTCCAGCAGTTGATTTACCAACCGCAGGAGGCGGCGGGAATTACGCAAAGCGATTACGGCTTGTTCGTAGGGCAAGTCTTCTTGGCGCCTGCAAGCTGATTCTAGAGGGCCGATAGTTAGAGTTAAAGGGGTGCGGAACTCGTGGGAGATATTTTGGAAAAATTCGGTTTTGAGCCGATCGGCTTCCAGAAGCCGTTCTGCCTGCTGTCTGGTAGTCTGGTAGAGGCGTGACTGCTGCACAGCCAGAGCAGCTTGAGTTGCCACTATTTGAGCCAGGTCAATGTCTGAGAGTTTCCAGTGGCGGATGGTGTAATTTTGGCGCAGGGAAATGCTGCCGATGATTTTGCCTTCGGAGATTAAGGGAACGACTAACAGGGCGCGGGCTGGCGATCGAACTTGCAGTTCTGTAACATTTAACTCGGGGTGTTCATCGAGATCTTCGATCGCCACCGGCTCTTTTGATACCATAACTTGCAACAACACCGGATTGCCCCGAATCGGCACCAAAGACTGTGGCAAAGAAGGATGGGAAAAAACCCAGGCGCGAGTGTTCTCAGCAGCATCACCAGAAGCCGTCTCGTAGCCCAGAGGGTTCGCAACTACCTCTGGATTGTCAATAAAACCCGGTTCTACAGCCACGGTATCCCTATGTGTGTCGTATAGACCCACGCATTGGACATATTCATCATCTTCTGTCCACAGAGATAGGGCGCAGCCGTCAACTTGCAAAGCTTGGCCGAGTTGTTGAGTAATGGCTGCAAAAATATTTTGGGGATCGAGACTCGATCGAATTGCCGTAGTAATAGTATTGACTAAGGCCTCGCGCTTGGCCAGCGCCCGCACCTGTTCGTAAGCCCGGGCTTGAGAAAGCGCCAAAGCCGCTTGGTCTGCCACCGTAATTACCAACTGTACCTCGTGGTCTTGCCACTGGCGCGGTTCCTCAAACTGGTGCAGCGCCAAAACTGCCATCAGTTCGATTTTGTAAAACAGCGGTACGATCAAGCTCGATCGAATATTCGCAGCTTGATAAGCCTGCTGTCGTTGCTGATTATCCCAGTTTAAAACTCGATCGTCAGTTTGGGCATCTTGAATCACCTCCACATCCAGAGTTTCCCAAACCAAATCCGGCAACAAATCCGGGGATAGTTCGGCAGCAGAAGCATCTCCGGGCGTCGCTTCCTCATCGCCCCCCAACCCTTTAGTTTCTGCCTTCTGGTAAACGAACCACTCATCGGCAACCCGGCCGTCTTGGAACGGCCGCAGCAGACAGCAACTCACCTCAAACATCTGCCCGACACTTTCCACAATTCTTTGCAGCATTTGCTGGTAATTGGGAGCCGATCGGATAGTATTGGTAACGGCATAAAGAAGCGATTCTTGGCTTAAAGCACGGCGCAGTTCATTGGTCCGCGTTTTCAGAAGATTGTGAGTCTCAACAGCTTGACTGACAAGATTTATCAGCTCTTGAGCATCCCAAGGCTTGGTAACGTATTTGAATACTTTGCCAGCGTTAATAGCTTCAACTAAATCTTCAACATCCGTATAGCCAGTTAAAATAATTCGGATCACATCCGGGTATTGAGCGGCCGTCAGGCTGAGAAACTCCGTACCGCTCATTTTTGGCATTCGCTGGTCGGAGATAATCACCGCAACTTCTCCCTCTTTTGCCAAAATTTCGAGAGCAGCGGGGCCAGATTCGGCTCTGAGCACTTTGTAGTCTCGATGGAAGGTGCGGTAAAGCAAGTCGAGGTTATCCGGTTCGTCATCGACGATCAGAATTTTTAGCTTAGGATTTTCTTGGGAATTCATGCACCGTTCTCCTGTGCCCCGGGGCTGTTCGATTTAATAAGTCTGATCAAAGGAAGAATTCGCCGATTTAAATTGCTGAAGTCATACCATTTTCGATTTTCGATTTTCGATTTTCGATTGCGAATGACTGATGACATAAGGGTTGGGCTTTTGCCTAGAGTGCCATTATTTTGGGAAAATAGTATCACAATAATTCGTGGATATGAAGTTGTTGTGAGTGGAGCGAGGCAAGCATCAACCTTGATTTTTGATATCGGGATTTTCAATTCGGAATTCTTCTGAGCCACAGTTATCTGTCGTGCACCCCAATTTTATTATTTAATGATATTCACATAAACTCGTCTCCCGATAATTTTCTTTCACCCCTTACCTTTATGCAGCAGGAGAGCAAACACAAATCTGGCCATTTTAACTACCGTCTGGATATCTCAGAATACATAGGAATAACCGTCCTGATTGTGAGTTGATTTGCCAAATTTATGTTTGACCCTGGCTCCTGGGACTATTTTATTTGGTATGTGAAAGCTGTCTGCAGCAAGATACAATAGACAACCAACATCTTCGCCTGTGTTTTTTCCCACAAGTAACAGCAACTTTAACAGTCAGCCAAGGATACCGACCACAATCGGGGGCTGAGCCCCTGACTGATATTCGGGGGTGGCCCACAGACCACAGAGGTGTCTGTGGGAGTGACGCAATTGCTGTACCATTTTAGTTAGACTTTCACTTTTTCCCCCGATCTCGGCATTTTTTGTGCCTCCTGCAGACCAACGCCCAAGCCAATTACTGCGGCGAAACACCGCAAGCTCGATCATCCATCTGTTAATCTTAGCTAGGGATGTACTCTGTGGAAACCGATCAGTCGATTTTAGATTTTAGATTTTAGATTTTAGATTTACTCCACAGATGAATCGGGGAGCTTGAACTAGGGTCTAAAATTTTGATCTGTGCCCGACGAGTGTCGGTGGCTTGTATCGGTTTTTGGGCAGGGTCAATCAGCTCGATCGAGGTTTTGAAGGTCTCGCTAGCGCGCAGGTTGGAAAAGTACCCCCTAGCTCAACAGGTAAGGCCGGTTTGATCGGGGACGGGCAATGGATTGCCCAGAACTGGTGAAAGCTGGGGTGCCAGGTCGGGGGGCGGCGGGGAACATCCGACGCGCCAGCGCGCCCGGTGTTAGTCTGATCAGTCGTTGAGTTTTTCAACTACCGCTTGACGGATAAATTATATTCGATCGGGTATTTCCGTAAGCAGAGAGCGGTAAGATTCCGGGAACCTGACGTTAAAACCTTTGTGATTGTTTTTAATACCTTGCCCGCTAAGCTGTCGCGTATTTAATTTGTAAGCTACTGTTTACTTAAACTCTTGTAATGCCGGCCCAAAACCACGGATCAAGCTTCAATTTAAAAGCCAAATAGCTTATCCACAAATATAGTATTAGGGGATGAGTTTTATTTTTTCATAACTAGAGTATTAAATGCTAAAAAATTTCCATTTACCTCAAATAATACTTAAAGTTAAGCACAAAAAAATGTAATTTAATCGGGTTAATAAACTATGCCTATAAGTTACATTATAAGATCAGTATAACATCAGTGAATTTTCTAAGATGGTAGCTTAGAAACCCGCGTAAAAAAATTAATATAGTGGCCTGGCATTGTGAATCCTTCATTTTTTTCCTCACCATCTCACCAACAACAAACTCCCGGAATTTCTGGTTTTTCGATCCGGGTGGCTGCGCCCAACGACTTAACGCAGCTAGCGGATATTTTAGCCATGAGCTTTCACTCCCGCGAGGGGTTTGTAGAATGGGTGTATCCAGTGTTGCGTTTGGGCATTTACGAAGATTTAAAAAATCGACTGCGTTCTAAGGCCGAACATTACATTTGTCTGGTTGCTGAGCTAGTCTCGCGCGAGGAGGGAACGCCGAATTATAGATCGCACCGAGCTCAGCGCATGGCAGGAACAGTAGAAATGGCTCTGCGTTCTCGCTTTCCTTGGCAAATACCGAGTTCTGACTATCCGTATTTGTCTAATTTAGCCGTTCACCCGGAGTATCGGCGGCAGGGGGTTGCTCAACAATTGCTCACTAACTGTGAGGAGACAGCCAGAGAATGGGGATTTTCTGAGATTTACCTCCACGTTCTCGAAAATAATCACGCGGCGCGACAGTTGTACTATCAGGCCGGCTATCGCTTGCAACAGGTGGATTGGAATTGGACTGGTAGACTGTTCTGCCAGCCACGCCGCCTGTTTTTACGCAAGCAGATTTCGCTATCCTAAGCTAAGCATTGGAATTGATCATGGGGAATTGGGAGGAAGCGGGAAAAAGGAAAAACTAGCTATCCGTGTATCTCCTCTTTCCTTCTATTGTGAATCAATGGAATGGGAATGGGGAATTAGTGATAAATTTTAGTTTGCTCTTAAGCCCGATCGCCCAACACACTAAAATCAGTTGGTAGTAAACACTCTTTGCTACCAACCCTTGTGTACCTGGGAACACATGAAAAACCCCATACAAAGTTATATCAACTCCGGTAGCCTCGTCGGGCGTAAAAACCCGTCAAGAATCACGGAGAGTGCAACAGAAATTTATCTAATTCATCTGCGTTAATCTGTGTTGCATCTGCCCTGATCTGCGGTAAAAAAAAGATAATTTCTCGAACCGCAGATGACAAGGGATTGACGCAGATTCACGCCGATAAAGATAATAGATTTATGAATAATCCGAGGCTAACAGATTTGATATTATACCAAATTCGGATTGAATACACCTTTATTTTTTAGCATTTTAGAGAGGGACAAAAGGCAACTGTAATAGCGATGTCAAGGGCCGAGTGCTACACAGTTTCTAACCTGCATCACAGGGGATTTAAGCCCCCACCTTTAGGTGGATTGTTTTTAGGCAGGGGCTTAAATCCCCTGCCTAAAAACTTCGCACTCCGAAGTCAACTGTCAACTGTCAACTGTTAACCGGATTGAGTATTGTGAGGAACGCCACAGAAGTTCTGATTTGCTGTGGCGTTTTGTTCGCCAGAACAGGAGACTTTCGCCGCCAATTCTAGAGCTCAGAGAGATTTGGTAGGAAATCCGAGGAGCCGATCGCCCCGTTAACCCCGATAAAGTTTCCTAACACCCGATCGGTTCCTGCTATTCGCAGCAAAGTACCGTCAGGAGTAGCGCTAAATTGCAACTGCTGGAAACTCACGCCGCCAGTCAAAACAAACTTATCGACACCTACCTCGAAGTTAATCACAGTATCAGTGCCGCCGTCAGCACTCAAAATAAATCGATCGCTCCCAATACCTCCGATTAAAGTATCATCTCCCGCGTCGCCAAACAGCCAGTCATCCCCCGCACCTCCATTGAGAATGTCGCTATCTTTACCGCCAAACAAAGTATCGTTACCAGCATTTCCGTTGATAGTATCTTGCCCTTCGTTGCCGTAGAGCAAATCATCGCCGTCACCGCCGTTGATACAGTCTTGCCGATCGTTTGCACCCACCGCGACACCTTGGTTATCGGGACGATCGCCATAGATGGTATCGTTGCCCTCGCCACCGCAGAGTTCATCGCTGCCGTCACCGCCGTAAATCAAGTCGTTGCCGGCATCTCCGTGCAAGAGGTCGTTACCTTCACCGCCGTCAATCTTGTCGTTACCTTCACCGCCACTGATGGTATCGTCAGCTTCATCACCGAACAGCACGTCAGCACCGGTGCCACCAAAGAGCAAGTCTCGGCCGTTAACATCTATATCTAGATTTTTAGTGCCGCCGTAGATCGTGTCGTCGCCAGCATCGCCGACAATGGTATCAGAGCCGAGTTCGCCCCAAATCAAGTCATTATCTTTGCCGCCCCAAACACAATCATTGCCTTTACCTGGTTGCACCGTATCATCACCGTAGCCGCCGCTGATGATGTCGTTGCCGGTGCCGCCAAAGAGCAAGTCTTCTTCGCCAGCACCGCTAACTGAGTTGGAACCACCGCTGTCGCCAAGCAGAGTATCGGCTCCTTTGTCGCCGTAGACAGTATCAGAGCCTAATTCACCGTAGATCAGGTCGTTGCCTTGTCCTCCGAAAGCGCGATCGTTATTTTCGCCGGCAAGCAGCGTATCATCACCTTCTTGGCCGTTGAGGAAATCGTTGCCGGAGCCTCCGTACAGCAAGTCGCGCCCCTCGAAGTCGCGAACCGTTTTGTTGGTTAAACCGCCAAACAAGCTGTCATCGCCGGCGTCACCAATCAACGTATCGGAGTCGAACTCGCCCCAGATCAGGTCATTGTCTTTACCTCCTAGGGCAAAATCGTTACCTTTGCCGGCGTGGATGGTATCGCTGCCCTCGTTACCGTTGATGATGTCTGCACCGCTACCTCCGAAGATCCAATCGCCATTCTCAGCAGCGCTGTTGGAGTTATCGTTGCCGTTATCTCCCAAAATCGTATCGGCACCTAGATCTCCAAACAGAATGTCGGCGCCTGAGTCACCTGCAATCCAGTCATTTTGTTTGCCGGCATGGACGATATCGTTGCCACCGCCACCGTAGGCAATATCGGTGTCAGTGTCGGCAAAAATCGCGTCATTGCCTTCGTCGCCGTGAATTTCATCAGCGCCATTTTTGCCTAAAAGCAGGTCGTTGCCTTTCAAACCAAGGATTTTTTGGTTGCCTTTGGTGTCTGCGATGAAGTCATCGCCGTCGGTGCCTGTGGTGGTTTGTCCCTCTCCAAGTTGCGAAATCGGTCGGACAAATCCAACTGCGGGCGGTTGCGGAGGCGGTGCAAAGTTAATGCCCGGTTTTTCCTGAATCGGCTGACACAGACAGTCGGTATCTGGTTCGGCGATCGGATTTGAGATACCGGGCGCGGGTGTTGGTGTGGGTGTAGGTGTGAGTGGGGGAACAGTCCCAACTGGCCTCAAGATAGCAGCAACATTAGCGCTAGCGGGGCTGACTTTGCCGAGGTTGTCGGTGGCGGTGTAGCTGAAAGTTGCTCCGTTAAAGTCAACTGTGGCTACGAAAAATAGTTGTCCTATTTGTGCCGGAGTCAAAACTTGACCGGCTGTCACGGGTACGTCGCCGTTGACTGGATCTGAAAAGAACAGGACTCCTTGGTTGGCTGGGGGGACGCTGGTGATGGTGTAAGAGACGATCGACCCATCGGGGTCACTTCCTCCCAATCCCAACACCTGCACGATGCCGTTAGTCGGAACCGTGAAGTTAACATTGTTAATCGATGGCGGTTGGTTGGAAGTCGGGGAGATAGCGGCAACTGTAGCAGTGGCGGGGCTGGTAGCGCCGCTGTTATCTGTGGCGCTGTAGGTAAAATTGGCACCGGTAAAGCTACCTGTGGATTGGAAAAATAGTTGTCCTATTTGTGCCGGTGTCAAAACTTGACCCGGTGTCACGGCTACTCCGCCGTTGGCTGGATCTCCTAAAAACAGGATGCCTTGGGCCGCTGGCGGCAGGGTGTTGATCGTGTAAGAGGCGATCGACCCATCGGGGTCACTTCCTCCCAATCCCGGCACCCGCGCGCTGCTGTTGGGGTCTACCGTGAAATTAGCATTGTTGGTTACTGGCGGTAAGTTTAGGGGATTTGGTGTGGGAGTTGCTCCTGTGGAACCGAGAGTAGCGGTAGCCAGGGGACTGGTAGCGCCGTTGTTATCTGTGGCGCTGTAGCCGAAATTAGCACCGGTAAAGTCGCCGGTGGATTGGAAAAATAGTTGTCCTATTTGTGCCGGTGTCAAAACTTGGCCGGGTGTCACGGCGACTCCGCCGTTGGCTGGATCTCCTAAAAACAGGACTCCTTGGGCCGCTGGTGGCAGGGTGTTGATGGTGTAAGAGGCGATCGACCCATCGGGGTCATTTCCTCCCAATCCCGGAATTTGCGCGGTGCTGTTGGGCCCTAGGGTGAGGTTAGTATTGTTGGCTGCTGGCGGTTCGTTGGGAGTTGGTGTGGGAGTTGGTGTTGGTGCTGGAATCGGTATTGGTAATGGTGTGGGAGTGGGTGTTGGTACTGGTGCTGGAGTCGGTGGGGGTGTCGTTCCTGTTAAACCAAGATTCGCGTTAGCTGGGGAGCTAACTGCGCCGCTGTTATCTGTGGCGCTGTAGG
>NZ_JAUBRI010000086.1:0-20994 GCF_036701795.1 Microcoleus sp. N9_A1 | reverse complement strand
TTGTCTGTCAACCCTTTTGTCAAAACTTTTTTTCGATCGCCCGAAACCGCACCCAATAACCGAGTTTGACGTATTATGTGCCAGTGGGGCCGATCGACCTTTCACTCACAAATCTCAAAACGCCGCATCCACACCCTGCTCTCGGCGAATTTTCCCGTCCTTTACAAACCACGCGACGACCTGCTTAACTGTTAATTGCTCGATCGCGCTTTCAGATTCTGCCGCAATTTGCTTCAACGGTCGCAAAGACGCCACCACCAAATTAGTAAAAAAGTTCTCAAAACTAGCATCAACTTGAATCGACCGTTGAATGCTCTCATCATTCTTAATCCAATCCATCACCTGCTGGTTAGACACATCAGTTATCGGCAAACCAGTCTCCCCAGCAATTTGCTTGAGCACCCTCAAACCATAAATTGCCAATCGAGTCGAAAACTTTTCCTTCGACGACAGCAGCGCCATATCAACTTCGGCGCACTCTTCCGGCTTTAAAAAATCTGCTAATGGTTCCATAGTTATTTGTTGACTGTTGACTGTTGACTGTTGAATAACTAATAACTAATAACAACTACTGACTACTGACTACTGACTACTGACTACTTCCTTCTTTCTAGCAATCAAATAACCGCAGCGGTGTTCCCCATCAATAATCCAGTGAGTCCGCTCCACAATACAATCCGGCAAAACCCCCGCAAACATTTCCAACTCATTGCCGCAAACACTCGGAAAAGTTTCCGCCACATTAGAAATAGCACAGTTGTGTTCCATCAACACAAATCGATCGCCCTTAACATCGCGATCGCACATTTCCACACCTACAGATTCTACAGGATAACACTCAGCCATATAACCTTCAGCCCTGCGGAGTTCCACCAACTTAGTCACCCGCTCTTGCAGCGAACCCGAACCCACAAAGCGCCGATAGTCCGTAGCCTTGCGCTGCCACTGTTTTCGCAGGATACTAATCACTTGCTCGCGGCCGACGGTTTCCGCCAAAGTATCCAAGAAAGACACAGCAAAATCCCCGTAACGATTCGGGAATCGATCGCGCCCCAGACTGGTAAGCTCATAAATATGCTGCGGTCGCCCCATACCAGCCTGAACCGACTGATACCGAATCAGCCCCTCCGCCTCCAAATCCTTCAAGTGACGGCGAATCGCCTGCGGGCTCATCTCCAAAGACTCCGCCAACTCAAGAGCCGTCCCTTTATCCCCCTTGAGCAAATATTCCAGGATGTCTTGTTTCGTGGAAGTCTGCTGAGTAGTCTCCATCATCTTCACAAAAAATTATTAATTTGACTTTGACAATATCACTATTGTTAATGTAGCTTAAAATATAGTAAAGCAACAAAATTGTTGTTTAACTTCCCCAAGCAGCCCCCAGAACTCGCCGGGCCCCGGACAGTTCAAGCGTCTGCCATCTTTGAGAGACTTATCCAGAACACTCGAAAGCGCAAAATTCATGAGCTCTACAGTCACAACCCTAGTCAACCAGCCCTATAAATACGGTTTCGTTACCGACATCGAGTCGGACACCATCGCCCGCGGCTTGAGCGAAGATGTAGTCCGCCTGATTTCCTCGAAGAAAAACGAACCGGAATTCATGCTGCAATTCCGCCTCAAAGCATACCGGAAGTGGCTGACAATGACCGAGCCTACCTGGCCTCATGTCAACTATCCCGCGATCGACTACCAAAATATTATCTACTACTCCGCGCCAAAACAAAAGCCCAAAAAGCTCAACAGTTTGGACGAAGTTGATCCGACACTATTAGAAACCTTCGAGAAATTAGGAATTCCCCTATCCGAACAAAAACGACTGGGAAATGTCGCCGTCGATGTTGTTTTCGACAGCGTTTCAATTGCCACAACCTTTAGAGAAAAACTAGCCAAAGACGGCGTTATCTTCTGTTCCATCACAGAAGCCATCAAAGATTATCCCGAACTAATCGAAAAATATCTTGGCACAGTCGTACCAGTAGGCGACAACTTTTTTGCAGCCCTCAACTCCGCCGTATTCACCGATGGTTCCTTCGTTTACATTCCCAAAGGCGTAAAATGCCCGATGGAATTGTCAACCTATTTCCGCATCAACAACGAAGATTCCGGCCAGTTCGAGCGCACACTAATTGTCGCAGAAGAAAACAGTTCCGTGTCTTACCTAGAAGGCTGCACCGCGCCGATGTTTGACACCAACCAACTGCACGCCGCCGTCGTGGAATTGGTAACAATGGACAATGCCGACATCAAATACTCAACAGTCCAAAACTGGTACGCCGGCGACGCCAACGGTAAAGGCGGAATTTACAACTTTGTGACAAAGCGCGGTTTGTGTCAAGGAGTCAATTCCAAGATTTCTTGGACACAAGTAGAAACAGGTTCAGCGATTACTTGGAAATATCCCAGTTGCGTGTTAGTCGGCGACAACTCCGTGGGCGAATTCTACTCAGTAGCCCTGACAAATAACAAGCAGCAAGCTGACACCGGCACCAAAATGATCCACGTCGGCAAAAATACTCGCAGCACGATTATTTCTAAGGGAATTTCGGCGGGTAATTCTGCAAACAGCTATCGCGGATTGGTAAAAATGGGGCCGAACGCTAAGGGCGCTCGCAATTATTCTCAGTGCGATTCGATGCTGATTGGCGACAACGCTCAAGCGAATACTTTCCCCTACATTCAAGTGCAGAACCACACTGCTAAAGTGGAACACGAAGCTTCGACTTCCAAGATTGGGGAAGAGCAATTGTTCTTCTTCGCACAGCGGGGAATTTCTGCAGAAAATGCTATTTCGATGATGATTAGCGGTTTCTGTAAAGATGTTTTCAATCAGTTACCGATGGAATTTGCGGCGGAAGCTGATAAGTTGTTGAGTCTGAAGCTGGAAGGAAGTGTGGGATAGAAGTTCGGCAACGGATTTTGTAGCGGATGTAACGGATGTCTTATTCTTGCCACGCAGAGCCGAGGAACAAGAAAACCAGAAGAAAACTCTCGTTACCAGGCACAGCCTGGTAACGCATATCTAGAGGCTCTGCCTCGTGTTTCTTTCTCGCGTTTCTCTCTCGCACAAACGGCGAGGCAGAGTCTCGTGATACGCATTCCTAGGCAGAGCCGAGGAACGAGAAAACTAACGAGAAAACTCGAAAAACCAGACAAAAAAATCAAAGGAGTTAGGAAAAAAAGAGATGATTGTTGAAAATAGTCAAGTGGTGTTATCCGTCCGCGATTTAACGGCGAATGTGGAAGATACACAAATCCTTAAGGGTTTGAATCTGGAAATTAAATCGGGTGAAATTCACGCGATTATGGGCCCCAACGGTTCAGGTAAAAGCACTTTGTCCAAAATATTAGCTGGCCATCCTGCTTATACAGTGACAGGTGGAGAAGTTACATTTTTGGGACAAAATTTGCTGGAATTACCGCCGGAAGAACGTTCTTTGGCTGGCATATTTTTGGCTTTCCAATATCCTTTGGAAATTCCCGGCGTTAGTAATGTGGATTTCTTGCGCGTGGCTTACAATTCTCACCGCAAACATCGGGGATTGGAAGAGTTGGATGCTTTTGATTTCCAAGATTTAATCGAGGATAAGCTGGATGTTGTGAAGATGAATCCGGCTTTTTTGAGCCGCAGCGTCAATGAGGGTTTTTCTGGGGGCGAAAAAAAGCGCAACGAGATTTTGCAAATGGCGCTGTTGGAACCGAAGTTAGCTATTTTGGATGAGACTGATTCTGGTTTGGATATCGATGCTCTCAAGATAGTCGCCGGCGGTGTGAATCAGTTGTCAACTGCTGAAAATTCGATGTTGGTGATTACTCACTATCAGCGGTTGCTCAATTACATTATTCCTGATTTTATTCATGTCATGGAAGCGGGCCGAATTATCTTGACTGGCCCGAAAGAGTTGGCGCTGGAATTGGAAGAGCGCGGTTATGATTGGGTTGTGGAAGAGGAAGCAGCAGGAGTTGGGGCGCGATGATAAATACGCAAGTTGCTACTAGGGAAATGTTTTTGGCTGATTTAGTTAATCAGTGCAGCAAGTTGGAGGTTGCTAATAGCAAAGATTCGGCTTACGGGTTGCAGGATTTGCGGGATGCGGCGACTGAATACGTGCTTGCTGCAAGTTTTCCGACGGTGAGGGATGAGGAGTGGCGCTTTACTGATTTGTCGTCGATGTTGCAAGTTCCTTTTCATGTACCGCAAAGCTATCAGTCAACGGTTAAGCTGGCTGATATTGTTATGCCTGTGAAGAATCGGGATGATTTACCGTTAAGATTGGTATTTGTTAACGGTTTTTATGCGCCGGATTTGTCAACGGTGAATTTGCCGGACTTTTATGCAGGTAATCTATCTAATGTACCCGAAAAATATCGATCGCGCATTACCGATGTTTTGAGCAAGCACAGCCAGCCAACGGAAGTGTTTACAGCGCTGAATACTGCGGGTTTAGCAGATTCTGCGGTGGTGTTCGTGCCGGCCAATGTGTCCGTCGAAATGCCGATTCACTTGCTGTTCCTCACCGCACCCGGTGCATCTGCGACGATGTGTCAGCCGCACTGCTCAATCATAGCTGAGGCTGGCAGCAAAGTTACACTGATTGAGGATTACACTACAATCGGTAATTTACCCGCTTTTACGAATGCTGTGACGGATGTTTTTGTGGGCGAAAACGCCACGGTGAACCACGTTAGGCTGCAGCGGGAAACTTTGAATGTGGTTCATATTGGCAAAAGTGCGATCGAGCAATCGCGCAACAGCAGCTATACTTGTCATGCTATCAGCTTGGGCGGCAAAATATCGCGCCACAATTTAGAAGTGTTGCAAGGCGGCGAAGGCACGGAAACAATTCTCAACGGCTTAACCGTAGCCTTTGGCGAACAGTTAGCAGACACTCACAGTCTAATTGATTTCAATCACCCCCACGGCACAAGTAAGCAATTGCACAAGTGCATTGTTGGTAACAAAGCTCGCGCAGTATTTAACGGCAAAGTTTTCGTTCGCAAAGCCGCACAATTGACAGATGCCGGACAGTTGAGCCGGAATTTGTTGCTGTCGCCCCGAGCTCGCGTCGATACCAAACCGCAGTTAGAAATTGTGGCGGATAACGTTAAATGTTCCCACGGTGCAACTGTCAGCCAATTAGAAGATGATGAGCTTTTCTACTTGCAAAGTCGCGGTTTGGATTTGGAAAGAAGTCGCTATTTGTTGATTGATGCTTTTGCGGCGGAAATTCTCAATATGTTGCCGATTATTGGGGTGGCGAAAATGCTTTCTACTTGTGTGGCTGTGCAAGAATAAAGGAATTAGCAACAGGCTGGGTGATGTTTTATTGCCGCAATCAAAGCCGGAGATCCCCCCTTAGCTTGCCCCCTACTCCCCCTTAATAAGGGGGGAACAAGAGCTTTCTCAAAGTCCCCCTTATTAAGGGGGATTTAGGGGGATCTCCCGATTCAACAATACGCCCTATAAGCGAGTTTCACAACAATACTAACTTCAAAAAATATGACACTTATTCAAGAAAAAACCTTAGCCTCAAAAGTTCGCGCAGACTTCCCAATCTTGAATCAAAAAGTCAACGGGAAACCGCTAGTTTATCTAGACAATGCAGCTACTTCCCAAAAACCTCTGGCTGTACTCAATGCTTGGCGCGATTACTACGAACAATACAATGCTAACGTGCACCGCGGCGCTCACTCTCTCAGCGCTAAAGCGACTGATGCTTACGAAGGTGCGAGAGATAAAGTTGCAGCGTTTATCAATGCGGCTTCGCGACAAGAAATTGTTTACACTCGCAACGCCACCGAAGCGATTAATTTGGTTGCTTATTCTTGGGGTTTAAACAATCTGCAAGCCGGAGATGAAATTATCCTGTCGGTGATGGAACACCACAGCAATCTGGTGCCTTGGCAAATGATTGCTCAAAAAACTGGCGCGGTGCTGAAGTTTGTTGAGTTGACGGAGACTCAGGAGCTTGATTTAGCACAGTTCAAAACGCTGATTTCCAATAAAACTAAGTTGGTGTCTGTAGTTCACGTTTCTAATACTTTGGGCTGCATCAATCCAGTTCAAGAAATCTGCGAAATTGCCCACAGTTTCGGCGCAAAAGTTTTAATTGATGCTTGCCAAAGCGTGCCGCACATGGTAGTAGATGTGCAAGCAATGGATTGCGATTGGCTGGTTGCTTCGGGTCACAAAATGTGCGCTCCGACTGGCATCGGTTTTTTGTACGGGAAACTGGATTTATTGAGAGAAATGCCTCCGTTTTTTGGCGGTGGCGAGATGATTGCTGATGTGTTTCTCGAATATTCAACTTATGCAGATTTGCCGCACAAGTTTGAGGCGGGGACTCCGGCAATCGGGGAGGCGATCGCCCTTGGTGCCGCAATCGATTATCTTAATAACATTGGCATGGATAAGATTCACGCTTGCGAAGCCGAGTTGACGGCTTATCTGTTCCAACAATTGCGGCAAATTCCACAGATTAAAATTTACGGGCCGCAACCGGACAGCAACGGCGAAGGTAGGGCAGCTTTGGCGGCATTTACTGCGGGAGAAATTCACCCTCAAGACTTGTCTACCTTGTTAGATCAGGAGGGAGTCGCGATTCGTTCCGGGCATCACTGCACGCAAGCTTTGCACCGCTATTTTAATATTTCATCTACGGCGCGGGCGAGTTTGTATTTTTACAATACTCGCGAGGAGATTGATGTGTTTGTGAAAGCGTTGAAAGAGACGATCGACTTTTTCAGTTAGATGATGGGGTAAGTTGTTAGAGGGCGGGCATTTGCCCGCCCCCTACTTAGTAATATGATAAATCTCAGATTCACTGAGGATACGAGGTCATGTTAGTGGCAGTGGAACGACTGACTTGTTCAGTAAAATGCCCACCTTCGTAATGACTTCCTTTTCCGTGACTATTGCTACCACCTTTTCGGTGACTTCCTTTTCGATTTGCTGCCTCAGCAGATGTTATAAACAAAGAGGAAGCCAAGAGGATTACCAAGCTGAAAACTAAAACCTGTCTCAGAAACTTCAGCATAAAAAATTACTCGTTTCATTGTTGAGTCTATTTTATCATAACTAAGCTCAGAAGTAAATCTAAATCGAGGATCTTTATTCATTACGGGAAAAGAAAGATCGCTCGCAATCCCAAATCCCAAAACCCGAACGCAATCTGGTAAAATAGGGGCTGTCAACCCACATGAAAGTCAAAAATATAAAGTGTGTTTGATGAACTAGCTGCATACAGACAAAGCCTCGGTTTATCACTGGCTGGCAGCGAAACCGATAAATCAACTATAGCGAAACTAGAAATAGCGGGTCAAAGTTTTTTTGGCATCAACTCTGGCAGCAACCCCAATCGTCGGCAAATAACCTTTAATGTCAATCCTATTACCAAAACTCACGCTGAAGCCGATGCTTTTCAACAAGCAGCCGATGCGGGAATTAGAGGAGGTAAAGCACGTTTGATTTGCGATCGCGAACTTTGTGCGGCTTGCGGCTTAAGAGGTGGAGTAAACTCTATGGCTTGGCAGTTAAATATAGCAGAATTAGAAATTATTACTCCCAGTGGAAGTAAGACAATAACAGTTCAACCGCCAAATAGAAGGAGACAATAATGTTTGTATCAAACCTATCAGCAGAAAATTGGGTTGGCAACCAAGATGAAGGCGATCTAATAGAAAATCCCACTTGGAGTCAAATAGAGCAAGCCATCCGCGAGTTAGACGGAAAAAGTAAAACTTTAGTTACCTTTGGTGCAGATGACGAGTGTTATATGAGCATTGGCGGCGGCGAATTAGGCAAATATATTGTTAACGTAACTTTTGACAATGTTAGCTTCCATAATTTAGTAGTTCTATCAAAACCCGATGCAATAGAAAAGCTAGTTGTCGGCGGACAAGAAGGTAATTATTCCGCCAAAATGTGTGTAAATTTAGAGACGGCACTGTTGGCAGCTCAAACATTTACTGTATCAGGACAACTTCAAACATCGCTGTCTTGGGAAGAAGAGAAAGAATTAGCGGTGTCATCAAATAAGATTTAACACAACCTAAGTAAAGTGCGATCGCCCTTTCTGACTATCCGCGTTCATCCAACGTTAATCTGCCTCAATCGGCGGTTGCAAAAGCTCGATCGCCTGGTAAAATAAAAGTAGAGTTTTCTCAGATCGAGGAGATTTTGAGATGATTGTTGCTACTTCAACTTTAGCCGAACAGAGAACCCTGCTAGAAAACATTAGCTGGTCAACTTTTGAAACCCTGCTCAAAGAAATAGGAAATAACCGAGGTTATCGCCTAGCTTACGATGAGGGAATGTTGGAAATTATGGCTCCACTATTTGAACATGAAAATCCCAAGATTCAGTTCGATCGTTTGATTGTAGCTTTAGCAGAAGAACTCGGCATAGAAATCAAAAGTGCAGGCTCAACTACTCTCAAGCTCAAAAATGTAAAAAAAGGCATAGAACCTGACAATTGCTATTATATTCAAAACGAACCAGCCCTCAGAGGCCGGCAAGAATTGGATTTAGAAACAGCCCCACCGCCTGACTTAGCAATTGAAATAGATATTACCAGCACTTCGCTGAATAAGTTGGCAATTTACTCAGCACTTCGCGTCCCGGAACTTTGGCGATATAACGGGCGAGTTTTGAATTTTTATCAGTTGGTAGAGAGTGAATATATCGAGATCGACTTTAGCATTGCTTTTCCTTTTTTATCGGTAGCGGAAATGGTTGGATTTTTCGATAGAACTCGCACAACCGGAGAAATTGCTTTGCTCAAATCCTTTAGAACTTGGGTTAAGGGAAAAATACAGCAGTTATGAAAAGCATTACAACCAAAGAAACCGGTTTTTTTACCCAATCTGCTGGTAACACCAAAATATTGTTGTAAAAAACCAGGTTTCTGGCTACTTGTGCGTAAGTCTCGATCGATTATATGGTGTCTATTTACCCAAATATAAAATTTTATTCGAGTCTCAAATCGTGAAAAAACTATTAACTACTGCAATTGTTTTTCTGTCTGCCGCCACCCCTTGTTTGGCGATGACTCCCTCAGAATTAGCAACATTTGCAACCAACTATAAATACAATGAAAATGCTCCGGTAGCTTATTCTTATTATGACAAAAGTTGTCAAACTACTGTTTCTGTGCCGCTGGTAAAAACTCTGGATTTAGGTAGTGGAAGAATCGGAGGAATTACTAACAAATATCTGTGTTGGGGAGCTACCTATACTTATTTTGAAATGACTCGCGGCAACTTAGAATCTATTCGAGTCTTTGCGGAAGTAGGTGCAGGTCGATCGACTCGTTATACAAACTGGGGCCCCGTGGCAAATCCTGGGGATGATTTAACTCACGATCAGCTTATATCTGTAGCAAAAGCGATCGCCAAACATACGCAATAAGCTAGCTTTTTGCACAAATATTCGATCTGTTAACCGCAGATTTCCAGCAGATAAACGCTGATTGACGCAGATAGTTGAAAAAAGAGCGATCGCCTGAATGCAATTGTGTTTAATGTGTGTTTAATGACTGCATTTAATACTCTCTAATTTCAGGATGGATAAATTGATAACCAGCAGCCTTAATCTTTTGATTCGAGACCTTCGCATTATAAGGTCGCACGCTAGGACTTCCATCCCAAGTAGCTTTCGGCAAATTATTAGCTTCAAAAATACGATCGAGCAATTCACGACTAGACAGCGACACATCCCCAACTAAATTGTAAATTCCCTGCAATCGATTGTCCAAAGCAAAGGTTAATCCCCCAACAATATCATCCCGATGCACCCAATTTGTAGCATCTTCCCCCGTACCCGGACGAGTGGTTCCAGCCCAGCCTCCAAAGATTTTAACTAATTCTCGACCAGGCCCGTAAATGCCACCCAAACGGAGAATGCAGACGTGAAGATTTGGACTCGATGCTGCTAATAAAATTCGTTCTGTTTCGGCGAGAATTTCACCGTTGGGATTGGCTGGCTCCACGGGCGATTCTTCGTTTACCAGTTTACCTTGTCGATCGCCATACACAGAATAAGTACCCGTATAAATCACCTGTTTGACCGTCGGTATCTGCTGCAAAACTGATACCAAAGTTGTCGCCGTCTCTAAGTAACTTTCTCGATAAGCACTAGAATTTGGAGCGCCGACGCACAGCATAACAGCATCTTGGTCTTGCAGTAAACTGGCGATCGCCCCTGCGTCATTTCCCTTAACTACAGCTACCCGCTGGGCGACAGCCTCCAATTCACTGACTCGGCTCGCCGTCGTAGTTGTCGCCGTCACGGTACAATCGGGTTTAGCGCGTAAATGTTTGGCTGTCGCAGTACCCACATAGCCGCAGCCGACGATCGCAACTTTCATAAAAAATTCTCCATTGTGTCATACCCTTTAAGATTATTGCCGATTTTTGCGATCGATTCGAGGTGAGTTTTGTGGTATAATCCAGAGCATCGCGATCGATTGGCATCGGCATAGAATCGCTGTTTTCAATTCTCTGAAATACAGGACACGGCAGTGCTGTTTCCCTACCCAAGAAATAGAGGACACGGCAGTGCCGTTACCTTACCCAAGAAATAGAGGACACGGCAGTGCCGTTTCCCTAGCTGACAACCCAATTTTTTGGTAAATTTTCACTCTTTAAGTGGCTTGCCATCTCGATTGACAACACGGCTTTCACCATCTTTCGCCGTGACATTTTCATAAACTCCTTCATCCCGCTTCACGTACTTGGTGAAACCAGAATTTTTGTAATCGGTGTCGGATGTTGGCTTCAGTAACCTCGGAGCGCTCAGCAAACGGCGTACCGGAGCATCTGCGGGAGTGTCCCCAGGTTCGCATTTAGCTACATCGCACAATTGACCCCAAGTCGAAACTTCAAGGTTCATGCTGTGGGAAACTTCTAGCTGCTGGTTATTTTGGGGACATAAATAATCGTATAGAGGCATACTAATAATCTCGATCGCAACTACTAAAATTACTGATTACAGACTTGTTAGTGCTATTGTAGCTCAAAATTACTAACAATTCAAACCAAAAAATTAAAATTTACTATTTTTAACGGTTGTTAAAACAGGAAATCAGCTATATTATTAAGCCTGTGCAGTTGCTCCTGGATGCGATCGAGACCGAACCCAAAAGTACCCTACCCTGAAATCGTCTCGCGCGATCGCTCGGCGGCTAGCATCAGCCCGCAAGACTTCCCTAAATACCGTCAAAAGATCGATCGTCAATTTCAGACTGCACCCTAATCACAAATTCTAGGTTTCAAGTTTATTCATCTACTCACCAGCGAGGATTTACCGATGAGCGATTTCAAAGTTACGCCAGAAGTAGAGCTGAACACAGCTCAAATGTTGGAGCGATACCAACTCCAAGACGAGACAATTCTGTGGCGTTGGGCAAAACTGCACGGTATCAACAGCACTCGCGGTTTCTTCTATCCCGGTGAAGTGGATTTGATGGATCACGCTCACCACCATCTCTACAATTTAGGAATGAGTATTGCTGACTACCAAAGTCTTTTAGACAGACGCCGCAGCCATTCCCCGACACCGGGCGACCAAAATAAAACAGTAGCAAGTCAAGTTGCTGACGAAGCTTATGATGCCATACAAACGCTAACAGATCAGTATGCTGAAGCTATTGATTTAATGGGAGAACGTATAGCAGACCATTTCATCGATGAACTCGATTTATCTGTGATGAGGCACCTTTCTAAAAAAGTGCAAGACCGCCGAACTCTCAACGGTCAAACTAAAAAGCCTAACCGTTTTCTCCAAGTGATTAAAGCTGTGTTGCAACCGAGCAGCGAAAATACGCTTCTGGTTCCCAAAAAAGAGAATGACTCTAGTTTAGAATTAGAACAGCATCATCGGCTCGGCTAGTCGCCGATGTTTTTGAAAGACTAATAGACTTTTTGTTCAATTTACTGGTCAATTTTACTAAAAATCCGACCCGAACCTTCCCCTTTTCAAGGGGAGGGATCAAGAGTCGCATTTTTTATATTATGAAACGGAATAGAAGAAAATAAATTGAGAGTTCCCAGAAGTCTAAATTACTTTTCAACTGATGTTGGGTTTCGCGACGGAACCAAACCTAATATAACTAGGGACAGATTGCGCGATCGCCAAAATTAAAGATAATATCTGCTTAATCGAACCTGTCAACCTCGCCCAAGGTAAAAAAATGATTAAATCCTGGATGGTAATTGGAGGCGTCGCTTTTGTAGTAGCTTTAGCAGCTAACATAATCGCGCCCAGCGACATCCAATGGTTCAACCGCTTGCAGCGTCCGAGATGGCTAGTATTTGAAAAAGCAATTCCCATAATTTGGACAGTAATTTTTATTTGTGCAGCTTGGTCAGCAGTGATTGTTTGGGAAAAAGAACCGGCAACTCAGGAAACTTGGCTCAGAATGGGCTTTTACCTGCTTTTAGAAATAGTAACCATCTCTTACACCTCAGTTATGTGCAAACTTAAGAGCCTAAAAGTCGGCACAATAATCGGCGGAACGGGTGCTATTTTAAGCGTAATACTAGCTTTAAGTGTGTTGCAAGTTTCCGAGCCTGCCGCCCTGTTATTGCTGCCTTACATACTTTGGAGTCCGATCGGCACTTACACCACTTGGGCGATGATGCACCTCAATCCGGCGGATGTTTAGGCTCTGGAATTAGTCTTTTTAATGGGATGGCAAGCATCGGGAAAAAGCACCTTTTTTCGGTAGTATCTACCTGCAACGCAGGTTTTAGTGAGCAAAGACTTGATGCGAAATAATTGTACAGTTGCACAACTGGAAGCTTATGATATCGGTAGCCCAAGCTGCATGAACCAAGTGTGCTTGTCTATGTAACCGCGTTGAAAATGGATTTTGCCATCAACAACATGAAAGAAGCCACAGCCTTGCAGGGTAAAACTTTTGCCAGTTGGTAGGTTGCCACCAAACTTACCTAGAAAGGTGCCGCCACCAGTCCACTCGACGATCGCCCACTCGCCATCCTCAAACAGATTCTCAGCGTGCGTGTAATTGTCTGGAAACGCTTGGAAGAAGCTAACAAAACTCTCAAGCAATGCCTCGCGCCCGTTTATAGGATCGCCAAAGGCAACTTGATGGTTCTCTGCATCGTCGTGATAAAGCTCGATCAGGGCGTGAGGGTCACGAGCGTTATAAGCAGCAACCCAGTCTTGGAGAACTTGCTTGGGCGTTTTCATTTTTGGTTCCCTAATACAGATAACTAAAGATATTAGTTAGACGCTTCTCACCCTCACATTTACCCACTCGGAGGGCTGCTCGGAGGCTCAGTTTCCGGGGGATCGGGAGGGGGAGATTCAGCATCCGAAGAATTCAGCGACTCCTCCCAAACTTTGATTTGCGATCGAGCTTGCTCAAAAGCCCGAGTGCCCGAGGGAATTTTCTTCAAAGTCGCGATCGCCCCAGCCAGATCCGACGACGACTGTTCCACACCAAGCGCCAAAATCCGCTGGCTCCACTCATCAATCGCCTCACTCGCCTGCCACCGGAGCGAACTCGACTCGGGCACCTGACTTGCCAGCCCAATAGCCGTTTGCAGAGCCTCCGCAGTCCCCGATCGGGCGGCCTGACGGGCGTTTTGCAAACCTTGCTCGCCCTGAAATTGAGCCTCCCAAGTCCGAATGTTCGATCGAGCTTCCTCATAAAGCACCCGTCCCGATCGAATCCGGCGGGCCATCTCAATTGCCCCCGCCAAATTGCCGCCCGCCGCTAGCTGCTGAGCTCTATCCAAAAACGGCTGGTCAACAAGCCGCTGTCTCCTCTCGATCCAAGCTTGAATTTTGGTTTGAGCTTCCACGTAAAGCGCCCTACCTCTAGTGATCCGAGAAGCTTGAGCAACGGCCGCTTCCAGAGCATTCGGATCGCCCGTACTTGCCAAATCGTTCGCTCTTTGCAAATACGGACTGTCTTCCAGCAGCTCGATTTTACGGCTCAAGCTGCTAATTTGACTGCGAGCTTCCGAAGCGCGGGGATTTGATTGGGGGACTGTTTGCAATTGCGCGATCGCAGCCCTCAAATCATTGACCCCACCGGGCGCCGCCAGCCTGCTTGCCATATCTAAAACTTTGACATCAGCCATTTCTTGCTGCCAGCGGCCGACTAAATCTTGAGCTTGTTTGTACAAAGGGCGGCCGGACTTCAACTTTTGAGCAATCTCGATCGCCTTGGAGAAACCCTCAACAGAGCCAGTCAAAGCCTGAGAAGTAGCATTCGCCAACTCATTAAAATCTTGTACTTGTTCCCTTAAATTTGCCGACTCTGGAATCTTGTTAGCGATCGTGAGCGCCTCCTGCCAATCGCCAGCCTGCAATCGTTTTTGCGCGATCTCCAAAATTTTCTTGCTAAATCCCGCGATCGCCTTATTGGCAGCTTGATACAAATAACTGTTTTGACCAATTCCCTGAGCCAGCTTAATCCCCGTCACCAGATTTTCGAGACCTCCCTCGGAGGCTGTATTGCGGGCTTTTAGTAACTTATTGCCCTCAGCCCGAGTCGTCTGAATTAGCTTAGTCAATTCCTCGTACTTAGCCGATTCCCAGAAAGTATTTCCCAAATCCAAAAGCAGAGTAGCTTGGCGGAAAGCCTGCGCCCACTCTTCCTGACGCAAGTGGTCTTCAGCAGTGCGGTAAATTTTCTCTGCATCGCTCCATATCGACTGCCACTTTTCAATCTGCTTTTCCACCGTCGGGTAAGCAGGAACGTCTTTAGGAACCTTGTTCGCTATCGCAATCGCCTCCTCCAGCTTTCCTTCTTGGAAAGTAGCATTTCCCAGCCTGAGAATATCCTCCGACCACCGATCTATTTGAGTGTTAATTCTCGGCCGCAACGGATGGTCTTTTGGCAAAGCATTAACTAATTCGATCGCCCTGAGTAAATCATCCGCCGTCCGCTTGCTTGCTGCTTCTTGAGCACAAAAAAAGCGATCGTTAGCAGAAGCCGTCGGCCAAAAAATCTTTGAGCAATTCGACTGCGAGGTCAGGTTGAGCAAAGATGCAAGTGCCACAAACCCCATACCCACCGACAGGATCAAACTCACCGCCAGCCAAAACTGCCACTTATTCGACCAGTTCCGCCAGAACGGATTGTGTTCCCCCGGCGGCTGCGAGTTTTCCCCAGACAAATTCGGCGGTAGTTCCAGATGCCCTCCCGGCAGTTTTCCCGAAGTAACCAACTCTCGGAGCTCTTTAAGTCGTTCAGCCCGGTTTTTCCTTGCTGGTAAGCGCACCAGCGACGAAGTATCCTTTGTTGACTCCAAGGATTCTGATGCAGACCAACGGCCTGGTATTTTGCGATCTTGACTCATATCCTCACCACAAACAGCAACCAGCCAGCGTTAGTTATTTAAAAACTGCGAGCGCTGCTATCAACTGCTCTATAAAATAAATGTATTCATCACCAAAAAACGAGCGGGAAGCCCTTGACTTTAGGCATGGGAGGAAGGCGGCTGCGACGACCGTCGCCTTGAATCCCCTTTCGGGGTTGGAGAGGTCGGTTTGCCTCTCCGGTGAGGTATGGTTGCCTCAATCTCCCTTTCGGGGTAAGGTTCGCTCCCTTGAATGTTTAGTGAGCTTGTTAGGCTGAAAGCACTGGTTTGACCCCACCCGGGCCTGTTTAACTCTCAGCGATAGAGCGGAAAACTAGCGTCGCATTTTCCGGTATCGTGACTCAAAAAACGTAGGTCTGATCCTGTCCCTGGTAAGGTTTGGGCTTTCGGTTCAATCCCGCTCACAGAGCCGAACTGTCTTGAAAGCCCCCGCTTTTAAGCGTGGGGTTCCTTACTTTTACATACTCCCGTCGGCCCTAGACTGCAAGAGCCGATCGCCAAACCGCCAAAATCAAAATTTTGTGATTAGGTAATTGATAATGCGTAATTGGCAATTGGTCAAGGCCGTCATCCCTAACTCGCATTCAATAGAGCCAATTACACATTATCGTCTCAAGAACCGGAGTTTGATCGCAAATCGCCGATCAGTTCCGCAAGTTGGTCGCTATTAGCTTTGTAAACCTCGTTGCAGAAATGGCACGTAGCCTCAGCCCCCCCATCTTTTTCAATCATGTCTTGGAGTTCAGCTTCGCCAAACATTTTCAGAGCTCCCAAAACTCGATCGAACGAACAGCCACAGTGAAAGCGCACCATCTGAGTTTCCGGGAAAATTTCCAGGCCCATATCTCCCAGTAACTCTTCGAGAATCTGGTGCAGCGTTTTACCCGATCGCAGCAGTGGCGTAAAGCCCGACAGTGCAGCAACTCTAGATTCTAAAGTTTGCACCAATTTTTCGTCCGTTGCCGCCTTCGGCAGAACCTGCAACAGCACACCCCCAGACGCTTGTACCCCGCCCGCCCCCACAAACACCCCCAAAACCAGAGCCGAAGGCGTTTGCTCCGAGGTTGCCAAATAATGAGTCAGATCGTCACCAATTTCGCCGGAAACCAATTCTACCGTACTTGAATAAGGGAAGCCATATCCAACGTCCCGCACCACGTACAAATAACCATCACCTATTGCCCCGCCAACATCGAGTTTGCCTTTAGCATTGGGCGGCAATTCCACTTCGGGATTGTCCACATAACCTCGAACTGTTCCATCGAGTCCCGCATCAATCAGAAGCCCGCCCAGGGGCCCATCTCCTTTGATGCGAATGTTGACTCTTGATTGGGGCCGCTTCATGCTGGAGGCGAGTAACAGCCCCGCCGACATCGTGCGTCCGAGGGCTGCTGTAGCGACGTAGGAGAGCTTGTGTCGCTGTCTTGCTTCTTCGGTGAGGCGGGTGGAAATAACCGCTACGGCGCGAATTCCGCCATCTGCGGCTGTAGCGTGAATTAATTGATCGGCCATGAAAAACCTTACTTTTCTCTTTTGATACTTCTTTAAACTATTTTAGAAGTTCTTGAAGGTTGCCGCAGCAGGTAGCAGCAGTTGACTCGGCGGGCCTGGGAGTGCGATCGAACTTCCGAACTCGCCTTTTTTTTCTATTTAATCTTGATGAACTGACTATTTATTAACAAATACTCTGCGGTTTTTTTTAAGTCAAATATTTATTGAATTCGCCCAAAGTAACGAGCGCAATTGTTTGACAAAAGCCAGCTTTTACTTAGTTATTTTATAACAAATAACAACTAATGACTAAAGCTTATCTTGCCGCTAACCAGACGATTACCAAACCTTTACCTTTGCCGGTTATAGTCAGAGGCGTAGGTCTCAGACAAATGTTTTTTAGCTGGAAATAAGCGATATGCCACCAACATCCAAAGCACTTTTAGCGGAAATCCAGCATAACACAGGAGCGAGCCGAAACTTGCATTTTTATGCCAAGGGCGAAACCATTCCTATGATGTCGCATGGCCTTTGGCGAGTCTGTCAAGGTTTAGCACAACTGAGTACGCTTTATCCAAACGGGGAAGAAGGACTTTTGGGCTGGGTTGGGCCTTCGATGTGCTTCGGTTTGTGGTTGACAAACTTGCAGACTTACCGAGCTACGGCGACATCAGATATTTATTTGATGTGGTATTCTATGGTGGAAATCGAAGCTTCTCCTCAATTGGCTCACGAGTTGCTGCCTCAAATGGTACGGCGGCTGCGGCAAATGGAAGCAATTTTAGCGATCGCCGGACAGCGACGAGTAGATGACCGTTTGTATCAGCTACTGCTATTATTGCAACAGGAATTCGGTCAGCCTGTGGTTGAGGGAACTCGTTTGAATATCCGCTTGACACATCAAGATATTGCTAATGCGATTTGCACAACGCGGGTAACAGTAACTCGAATGCTGGGAAAATTGCAGCAGCAAGGGTTAATCAGTCGAGATGGCGATCGGCATTTAGTTCTTAACAAAGGTGTTTTTGCCACATCGTCTGATTTGTTTGGCTGCAACCCTCAAGCAGTGTAGCAAGCGCAGAAAAAAACCTTATTCTGCTTCGCCAATCAGCGTAAACGCCGCCCAATCTTGAGGGTTTGGGTGCATCTTCATTGTAATCAGCATTGCTTGCCGCAAAGCTTGAGCTTTATTCGGGTTTAGCTGTAACTGGCGATAGAATTCTGCCATTAATTCCGCTGTCGCAGCATCGGGCACTAACCACAGAGAAACGATAATACTAGGAACTCCAGCACTAATTAAAGCACGAGATAACCCAAGCACACCATCGCCTGTGAGTTTTCCTCTGCCAGTATTGCAAGCACTTAATACCACTAATTCAGCATTTAATTTTAAATCCAAGATTTCGCTCGAAGTCAGCAATCCGTCATCATTTCCTGATGGACCCAGGGCGATTGCTCCCGGTAAATCTCGCCTCTTCACTTCATTGAGTAATCCGTGAGTTGCCAGATGAATAATCCGAGCTTTTAGCATCTGTTGAGTAATCGATGCTTTAGTGGCTTGAGAGCCTGTAATCGGTTTAGTATTCAGAAGTTGGGCAATTGTAATTGCTTCCTGTTCGCTGCCCGGTAAGGGATCTAATTGGCGCGGCGGGGTGCCAATCTTGGGCATGGTTGGATTGCCGACGACGAGGTTATTTTGGAGAGAAAGTTGTCGGACTTTTTGCCGTGATTGGCGGGTTAACTGCAAAATTTGAATGGCCGGAGCAATGAGGATGGTATGTTTTTCAATCAAATATTGACCTGTCGGATCTTGTAAGGCGACAAAGGGAACTAAAAACAGCGATTGATGGGGAATGAAGATGACAGGAGCATTCGGGTCAGTAGGTAAAAGATCGGCAATGGGTTGAATGAGTAGTTGATAACTTTGCTGTAATTTGGGGTAGATTATGCGAGAATTAGCAGGGGTAGAAGCAGGGCGATTAGCCGCTTGTCGATTGGCAGTGTCCCCCGCCGATACACCCAGAGCCTCGCGAGTGCCGCGAATCATCTCAGCTAAGGCTGTATCTTGCTCGTTTAATCCTCTCGTCCCGAGAGCAGCAGATACTCTTGCCCCTTCGGTGACTTCGGGTAGATTGATGTCGAGAGATTTGAGGTCAACGGAGCGAAAGGTAATTTCACCAGTCGGCTTGATGACCCAAATATAAAGGGCTTGATTCCCAATAGTTGAATACTCGACGAGGGTAGAGTTTTGCTCTTTAGCAATTTGTTGAATTTGCTGGATATTGGGCGGGTTGATAGTAGTTGGGACAGATGCAGATGCGGCTTGGCGAGATGCCAATAACTCCACAAAAGCTCTGGCTCTACCCCGTTCGGCAATTTCTAAAGCGTCATTAGTTTTTTTCTGAGCAATGAGGACTTGTTGTAAATTGACGTAGGGGTTAGTTTGCCTTTCAAAGATTGACACTTTATTTGCATCGTCTAATCCAGCACGGAGAGATTCGGAAACTTTAATACTATCAAATAGGGTTTTCTCTGCTGCTGGGAGATTGCCAGAGCTGGCGAGCGCAAATCCCAGCTTTCCCAGAGCCGCCTCCTCGCTTTGGCGGTCTTTAATTTCTCGCGCGATCGCCAACGACTGCTGAGCGTACTCGATGGCTTTGGCGTAGTCCCCGAGGAGACTGTAAGCATTTCCCAGCTTTCCCAGAGCCACCCCCTGGCTTTGGCGGTCTTTAATTTCTCGCGCGATCGCCAACGACTGCTGAGCGTACTCGATGGCTTTGGCGTAGTCCCCGAGGGACTCGTAAGCAATTCCCAGATTTCCCAGAGCCGCCCCCTGGCTTTGGCGGTGTTTAATTTCTCGCGCGATCGCCAACGACTGCTGTTGGTACTCGATCGCTTTGGCGTAGTCGCCGAGGAGGCTGTAAGCAATTCCCAGATGTCCCAGAGCAGCCCCCTCGCTTTGGCGGCCTTTAATTTCGCGCGCGATCGCCAACAACTGCTGTAGGTAGTCGATGGCTTTGGCGTAGTCGCCGATGTTACGGTAAGCAATTCCCAGATTTCCCAGAGCCACCCCCTGGCTTTGGCGGTCTTTAATTTCTCGCGCGATCGCCAACGACTGCTGAGCGTACTCGATGGCTTTGGCGTAGTCCCCGAGGGACTCGTAAGCAATTCCCAGATTTCCCAGAGCCGCCCCCTGGCTTTGGCGGTGTTTAATTTCTCGCGCGATCGCCAACGACTGCTGTTGGTACTCGATGGCTTTGGCGTAGTCGCCGAGGGACTCGTAAGCATCTCCCAGACTTCCCAGAGCCACCCCCTCGTTTTGGCGGTTTTTAATTTCTCTATAAATTATTAGGGCCTGTTGCCAAGACTGCAAAGCAGCTTGAAATTGACTAATCTGATACTGCTGACGCCCTTGATAGAAGAGTCGGTCTGCTTCAGCTTGGCGCTGAGCTTGAGTTTGAGCCAAGGCCTGAGAATTGACGATTTTAAATTGAGAGTTAGGGATAAACCGAAACTCACCTATAGTCAGCGCCGCTAAGATTGAGATCAGTCCCGACAATCCAATTTTTTGCAGTTTCATAACTTTTGACAGGCCTGTGGTTTGAATATCCGCTGGACACATCAAGATATTGCTAATGCGATTTGCACGACGCGGTTCTGTTGACTGTTGACTGTTGACTGTTGACTGTTGACTGTTGACCGCAAGATAGCTACATCTACCTGGAAGGAAGAGGATTGGAGTAATGAATAGTCTTCTTTTAATTTCTCCCGATCGGGCTTGGGGCTTTAAACCAATTCTTTCTGATAACAGTAACGCGAATGCTGGGAAAATTGCAGCAGCAAGGGTTAATCAATCGAGATCGCCATCTCCGCATTTAATTCTTAACAAAGGTGTTTTTGCCTCCGCCTCCGATTTGTTTGGCTGCAACCCTCCAGCAGTATAGCAAGCGACAGCTATTTGCATCTACATAATGCTGTCTAATATTAAAGCCCAAATCGAATTGCATCAGAATTGTCTGTCTTGATTTTCCTCCCCCTCTCTACAGCAATACATTTGTAGCCGGAAAAGAGGGAGCATCCCATTAAGGAAGTAAGTATTTATACTTAGTTTAGAAACAGGTAAAATGTTAAAAAATCACACCTCAA
>NZ_JAUBRI010000085.1:0-21333 GCF_036701795.1 Microcoleus sp. N9_A1 | reverse complement strand
ACGAGAGCACTTTTTTGTGTTTAAAAATCTTGAAACCCTTGGCAGTCATAGCTTGTAGTTCTATTCAGCAAGCCCTACTTATAGCAATCCTCGCATCATTTGTGAATTTCTTACGGAATCCCCGCAGGTTCGGGGATGGTTGGGGTGGGGTAAAAAATTGACCACTCCTGCAACGATTTCTATATGCAGGGCTACCCACAATTAAGCGCGGGCGGCAGTTCCCTGTATCATTTGGCACAAATCGATATCGGCACGAGATGTCCCCAGTAGTTAAACAAACCGGGAATGTATTCCAGCCCGCTGTGCAGTTTTTTTCAGATGACAGTGGGAACTACTTCGACTACGGGCCTGTAATCCAAGGCGTAGCGATCGTCCTATACATGAAATAGCAACATCAACATCTAAATACTATTTAAGATTTTAGATTTTAGATTGTGAAAGTCTCCCGATAAAACATTTTGATAAATTTCGCTGAGTTTTGCAACAATTACGAGTCTTTTGGAATTCTAGAGCTATCGTGTAAAAAGTGTATTTTCAGGAGACTCAACTAATATGGGTTGGTTTAAAAGACTGTTCGGACTCGAAAAGCCTGAAGCCCCGGCTGAACCGATGGCACAAGTAGTACAGCAAGCAGCACAAGCGCAATCCATCGCTCCTGCTAAAGTCGGCCCAGACGGAAATTTTGACGAAAGTGGCTTAGCGAAGCGGGTTGCTTTAGCTTTTGACGCCGATTCAGAAGTTGCTGATATCGAGACTGTTTATGTAGCTCAGCTCAGCAGCACGGTTGTTCTCAAAGGTCAAGTTGCGAGTCAGGCAATTCTCGACAAGTTGGTGGCGATCGCCTCTGCTGAAGAAGGTGCAACAAACGTGCAAACCGATCAGGTGACAGTCGGCTAGTTCTTCCGAACTCAAGCAGTTTCGATCCGGCTGCGGCTCGAATTAGTCAAAAGTTCGATTAAACCCGCTGCGGCGGGTTTTTTGCTGCCCTCTCCCCCCCTCAAAATATTAATTCTTGTAAATACAACCGATTTCTCTTAAAAAACAGTATAATTGAATACAGAAACTAAAAAAGTTTTAGCGAATAAAAGCAAACCTGACCTGACTGCCCTTTTTATCGACCTATAAGGATCAAAAAATATGAAACTCACTTATCGCGGCTCAAACTACGAGTACGACATTCCGACAGTTGATATGATCGAAGGCGAAGTCGCGGGCAAATACCGGGGCCAAAACTGGAACTATCGGTATCCGAGACACATTCCCAACCCCAAAAAATACGGCGGCACAAACTCTACCAAAAAGCGAGATGCTCAAGCTGGCGATCGGGATGTCGCCGCAGCTAGCGCCTCAGCGACGGTGGAATATTACCCAACAGTTGTGGAAGTGGCGCAAGTACACCGGGCGAATATTTGCAATATTCTCGATCGTAGAAAGCAAGCAGCCAAGGCCAAGGGCGATGAAAGACTGCTGCGCTTGCTAGAACTTGAGTGGCAGCAGATGGTCTGTTAGAGAAAAAGCTTCAGAAAACAAAGCCTTTGTCAAGAGGGGGGAAATCAACAGCGGCTTGATTTCCCCCCTCTTTCCATACAGCAATTTTCAGGTAAGTGAAGTACAATAAACCAGTTTCTGTCACCCCTTCACGCAAACCACCTGCTTGAGCGTCGCCACAACTTCCACCAAATCCGACTGCTGACTCATCACCTCATCAATAGACTTATAAGCCCCCGGAATTTCATCTAAAAATTGCTCATCTTTCCGGCACTCAACCCCCTCAGTCTGCCGCACAAAATCATCGAGAGTGAATACATTTTTAGCTTGAGTGCGAGACATCAAGCGCCCCGCACCGTGACTGCAACTACAGTAACTTTCAGCATTTCCCTTCCCTTTAACAATGAAAGACTTCGCCCCCATCGAACCCGGAATAATCCCGTAATCCTCAACATCCGCGCGCACAGCACCCTTGCGAGTAACATACACATCTTCGCCAAAATGCACCTCTTTTTCCGCGTAATTGTGATGGCAATTCACTTCTAATAACGGCTTAACAGATTTGCCGCCCGCGACGTGTTTTTCCACAATTCGCTTAAACCGATTCATCATCACATCGCGATTAAAACGAGCATAATCTTGCGCCCACTGCAAATCGTGCCAGTAAGCCGCAAACTCCGGCGTGCCCGCTACAAAATAAGCCAAATCTTTGTCAGCCAGATTAATTTCTGCCAGTTTAGCTAAATCTTTAGCAGTCTCGATATGCTGCTGTGCGAGCAAATTTCCAATGCCACGAGAACCGGAGTGTAGCATCAGCCAAACAAAGTTTTCAGTATCAACGCAAACCTCAATAAAATGATTACCGCCACCGAGGGAACCCATTTGTTTTAAGGCTTTATTGTTTTGGTGCTGCACGCCTTGATGAAGTTCCTTAAACTCCCCCCATCCTTGCCAGTTGGTGACAGTTGTTTCTACTTCTTTGTTTTCTGAAAATCCGACAGGGATTGCGGCTTCGATATCGACTCGAATTTGTTTGAGTTTGCCTTCTAATTTGTTGGCGGTGAAAGGCATTTTGACAGCAATTACGCCACAACCAATATCAACGCCCACAGCAGCGGGAATAATTGCTTCTTTTGTGGCAATTACGGAACCGACTAAAGCACCTTTTCCTAAATGTACATCGGGCATTAGTGCGACGTGTTTGAATACAAAGGGCAAAGATGCGACATTGGCGGCTATCTTAGTTTCTTTGGCACCTAGGGCGTGATTTGCCCAAGATAAAACTGGTTTTGGGGTTGATATTTCTAATTTTTCGTAGGGCATTTTGGTTGAGGTTTCTTTTGCAAACATCTCTTGTGTAGTATCAATGTAACACACTATTGCTTCTATGTCAATATGACTGATATTAAATTCGATTGCGGGGAGTGGGGTTTGGGTGTTACTCTAGAAATTGCAAGGCGTTCGGCTACTTCAGACATTTGTATGATTTGGGTGTAGCCGGAGCCGTGCAGGTTGAGGGATATATGCTAGGAGAATTATGGTTTCTGAAAAAATTGTTACACCAGAACAAATTGCTCTTTATCGGGAACAAGTAGCAGATAATCAAGAAGCGCTAGCTGCTCTTGATGTAATTGAAGAGTGGGATGGCGATTTAGCAGATGCGGCTGAATCAATAGCGAAGCGAAATGGTGTTGAAGGCGTAGAAACTAATGCTGATTTGCGTTGGTTTACCCAGAAACTTAAAGAATGTCATAAATTTATTTGTCAACCCAAGTATGAAAACTTGAGAAAAAACTATTTCCCTGCTCTAATTCCTCCTTTATCCGATTGTCTATTAGGCAGTTTATGTCCTCCTGGAGTTCCAGGATTAATTGCGACTCCCTTTGCTATTTACATTGCACAAGAAGGAATGGATAAATTTTGTCAATCGTTTAACCCACAGCCTTAAATTCCTATAGCTACAAAAGCTGACCAATAATAGGGATTAGCAAAGGGTAATGGTTGACGATTGGGGTGTAGGCTTGCAGATAAAGAGTCCTTGAATTTGTTTAAATCGCGTTTGGGTGACTTTTTAAATGCTTCCTCAACTAAGAGTTTAAATTGGGGATGACTTTGGATTTTCGCCCACTTTTTATGGGTTAATGTCCTTAACCATTTTTGAGCTTTGTTGAGGGCAATAGCTACATCCCCTGTTTTGATTTGGGGAAGTCGTTTGAGGTTGTGGTAAAATTTGACCATTAATAGAGTTGTGGCGATCGGGTCAACACTCCAAAGTGTGCTAACAACACTCAAACTACCTGCATACAAAAAGCCACTAGGTAAACCAATATATTCATCGCTGATGCTATTGGGATCTGTCATGCCACTTTCACAAGCAGAAAAGGTGACGAGACGACATTGGTTTAGGTAAAGTTTTTCAAAGACTTCACCTAATGTCAATTTAGCTTCTTCTTTTCCTAATTTACCTTCTGGATTGGCAAGAAGTAGGGCAGATTCTAGCGGAGATTCATGATTAAATTCCCCATGACAAGAGAAGTGAAGGCAATGAGAGGAACGCATTTGTTCCATACGTTGATATAAATTGGCTTCAGTTGCTTCTGCTTCTTTGAGAATAATGCTTTGCTGCGGATCGAAGTGTTGGTGAATTTTATCAATTTCTAGTTGAGAACCAAGTAAAGGTCTAGCAGGTTGTCTGGTAGGATTTTGAATAGCAAATAAGCGGGTAAAATCAGGTCGATTCTGCTCTTTGTCTTTTGCTTGTTTCAATAATTGGCAACTGGGGGCATAACCTACACCTTGAGAGAAGCATTCAAACACCAATTTACCGTCAGCTAGGGGCAAAGCATGAAGGGGAAATAGGTGCAGGTAGCGATGGGGAATGAGGATGAGGCGGTTACATTTAGCGCCGCTTTGAGAAAAGCAGTCATCGATACGAGAAATAATCTCATCAATATGCAGAATCTTAGCAAGATTTTGGAGGCGAGAAGCTAAATTATTAATCCATTGGTTGTTTTGTTTCTGGTAGGAATCCCGATACTCTCGATCCCAATTTTCCAACGCTGTCATATCTTCAGCAGAAGACAAAATGACAATGGGATAGGGATGATGGTGGGTGATAAGGAAAGTGAGAATCTGACTGCTCGTGATGTACCATTCAACAATAGCGGTGTTTTCATCGGTGAGGAATTGGATCTCGCTGAAGGGGATGGGTTGAACTTCTTGGGTCAATGTAAACCTAGAATCTATTTTGTTAATTTCTGCTAGCAGTCCATCTCTTTTTTGTTGCAATTGAGTCAATTGTTGTCGCAGTTGTTCTATTTGGTCGTAATTTTTTTCCTCAGATTCTCGAATGAGTATTTCTAATTCTCGTTGTATAGCTGGAATCTGCCGTCGTAGCTGTTCAAGCTTGTAACAATGAGTTAGGTAAGTTTCTGAGTTGGAGTAAAGGTCTACTTTGGGGTGGATATCTTTGTTAGCTAAAAGTTCGACGAGGTTGCGAGCTTTGCTGCGTTCGACATATTCTATGGCTTGGTTGTAGTATTGTGGTTCTTCTTTAGCTAATTCTAGGCAAACTTCGACCATGCGTTGATAGAGTCTATTCCATTTTTCAGCTAGCTTTTGTTTATCTTCTTCCATTCCAGATCCAGAGACTATCTCAAAGCGCAAAGACTCTACATTATAAATAGCTGAGCTAAAAGATATATAAGCCTCTGTAAATTTTTTAGTTTCTTGGTAAGCGCAACCTAAATTAAGTTGACTTAGTATATGATCTTGAGGAAAATTTTCTTTAGTTCTTACCTTCAAGGCATCCAAGAAACAGATAATTCCAACTTCAAAAAACTTGGCCTGACAGTAAGCACCTCCTAGATTGTGCTTGGTCATAGCCCAGTCGTAAGGAAAATCTTGAAAATTGCGTACTTCTAATGCTACTAAATAACAACAAATAGCTTTTTTTAAATAGTCGGTTCTTGATATAAAAATGGACTCACGATAAGATTCGGCCAAATTATTTAGGTTATCTGCCCATTGTTTAGGAAAGCCTTTGCGGGTGAATACATTCAATGCAGATAGGTTACAGAGAATAGCTTTTTCCAAGTTTTCTAGTCTTTGCTCTTTATTTTCGCTCAGCTTAGAGTAAGCTGGGCCTAAATTACTTTTGATTGTAGCCCAGTATTGCGGAAAATCTTCGCGAGTATATATTTCTAAGGCTGCATTGTAATAGGATATTGCCGCTCTCAAGTTCTCTACAGAATTTTTTCGGATACGGTAAAAATAAGCGCTTCCCAAGTTAAGCTGAATCATTGCCCATTTTTCTGACCATTTTTCACGGGTACTTACTTTCAAAGCCTCTTCATAGCAGTTGATTGCAGTTTCTATATTCTCTGCTCTCTCACCGCAAATACGGTCAAGGTAAGCATTCCCCAGATTTATTTTAATATCTGCCCATTGTTCGGTAAAATCTTGACAATTGTTGTAAACTTTTAATGCAACTTGGTGGTATCTAATGGCTTTTTCCAAATTTTCTGCTTTTTGTTCATTGATGCGGTTACGATATGCTTCACCAATATTAGTGATTGTTTTTGCCCAACCTTGAGGAAATTTGTCTCGCGTCCAAATTTTTAAAGCAGCTTTGAAATACTTGATTGCTTCTTCCAAATTTTCGGCTTTTTTTCCATTTATACGCTTCATGTAAGCCTTAGCAAAATTATGCCATAATGTTCCCCTATCATGAGGCAATAGTCTCTCAATCGCTGTTGCAATAAGCTGATATCCTGTAAGAGAAATTTCTATATTTATTGCTAAATTTCCCAAGGGAAAATCTACAATAAGATCGCTAAATACCCCAATATTTATCTCGATACCTGGCATCTGTGTGATTTGAACATTAGCCCATTTTTGATAAATTATAATAAAGTTATCATCTAAAAGGTTCAGGTTAGCTTTAAGCAAGGAATATATGAAATGAGAATTACTATTTGTCTGATAGATTTTTTGTAATACTTGCAATAAAAAATCAAGCTGAATGTCGGAAATTGAAGATATTGAACTTGTATTTTTCATAGTTTTTAACTTTAGCTAACACATTAAAATAAGGATTGCAACTTCAGACTACCATTTCAATATCTACGCATCGCCCTTTGCTGTTCACCCTAACCCTAACTTTCATAGCTTGTCTGAGTATAGCCTATTAGTCCGATCGCTCACAAGTCTGCAAATAAACGGAAACTTACCCTATAAGTTCGCATTCTTTCGCCCCACCTTCTGCACGGGAATAGCCACCGTCTGCGGTTTCTTCTTCCCTGCAAACATCCCGAAGAAATCGTGCAGCAAAATATAAAAACACGGAATAATAAACAGCGTCAGCAAAGTCGCCAGCGACAAACCGGAAAACACCACCACACCCAGCGGTTGCAAGAATTCCGAACCGTCTCCAATGCCCAAAGCTAGGGGAAATAAACCCAAAACTGTGGTAATAGTTGTCATCAAAATCGGACGCAAGCGCTGAGGTGCGGCCCTGAGAATTGCTGTTGTACGATCGACCTTTTCGTCTTCCAGAATTTGGTTCGCCAACTCCACCATAATAATCGCATTATTTACCACAATTCCCACCAGCAAAATCGCCCCCACAATCACCGTTGCGCCGATCGCAGTTTTAGTCGCATACAGCCCGAAAATCCCCCCAGCCAAAGCCAGCGGCACCGTTAACATAATCACCAGCGGATCGACAAGCGAATTGTACTGAACCGCCATCACCACAAATACTAAAAACGCCGCCAAAGAGCCCAAAACAATCAGCGAACTTTGCAATTCTCGGTTAGTTTCCGCCGCCGAACTAGGTATCACTCGCACTCCCGGCGGCAATTTGATTTCCGACAAAACTGCATCCACTTGTTTCAAAGCCTCGCCCAAACTCGCGCCCTTATTAATATTCCCAGCAATCATGAAAACTTGGCGCTGGTTAAGCCTTTGAATTTCCCCAGGCGCTTTTCCCAGTTCAATATTCGCCACATCGCTCAAGCGGATAATGCTGTTATCCCTAGCAGTTAAAGGGATAAATTTTAGTGCGGAAATCGATTGGACAGCAGCGCGATCGAATTGTACCCGCACATCAACCAAACGGTTTCCCCGCTGCAATTGCGTGGGAACAGAACCTTGAATTGCTGTCTGAATCGCCTCTCCAATTTGCCTCGCATTCAACCCGTAGATTTCTGCTTGTTCCCAGTTGGGGCGAATCTGCACTTCCGTTTGCTGCGGGTCTCCATCCGGGCGAAAAGTAGCTAAAGTTACCTTCTGATCCAAAGTTGCCAATACCTCGCGGCCGACTTGCTGCAATATTTGTTCGTTTTCGCCCTGAAGCAGGACATCAACTTCAGCGCCGCGTACTGGCGAATTAGTTAAAACCAAACCCCGCACATTTTCTGGATTCAGACGCAAACGAGTATTTTTGGGCAAATCAATTTTTTTATTCAATTCTTGCGTAACTCGCTGCACAAAATTCAATGTATTGGTGCCAGGTTTCAGCGTAATGTTGCAGCCGCCGCGCAGCACATTCTCAACCGTATTGTTGCCGAACAACAGCCCGCCCACCGTCGTCAAAGTGTATAGAGTTTCTGGTTGGCTGAGGATAATTTTATCAGCTTCTGCCATGATTCTTTGGTTGGTTGCCAAATTTGTGCCTGCAGGAAACAAAGCAAACAATCTCGCTTGACCTGTATTAATTCTGGGCAATATTTCCTGGGGAATTTGACCAGCCATCAGCCAACTGCCGCCGCCCAATCCAATAATCGCTACTGCAATTATAATCAACCGCCACCGCACTACTCCCGATAAAAATTTACCGTAACCGACGGTAGCATTGGTAAAAGCTCGATCGAATGCGCGCAGCGGCCAAAAGTTGCTCAAACCGCTGGATACCCGCAGCGCTAGCAGCCGAGAAGCCATCATCGGTACAACTGTCAATCCGACAATCAGAGAGGCGGCGACGGAAAAGCTGATGGTGAGAATTAATTCGTTGAAAAGTAAGGAAACTAAGCCACCGATGAGCAAAAATGGCAGTACGGCAACTAAGTTAGTGATGGTGGAAGCAAATAAAGCTGATTCTAATTCTTGGCTGCTTTTTTCTGCTTGCTGCATCAACTGTTTGTCAGTCAAGCGCCGATTGCCGTTGGGACTATTTTTATTGCTGGTTCCTTCGACAATATTCTCCAGCATGACGATCGAGTTATCGACCACAATTCCCACACCCAGCGCCAAACCGCCCAAACTGAAAACGTTCAGAGATAGGCCAAAAACTCCCATCAGGATAATCGCCATTAAAGTTGCGAGGGGAATTGCCAGGACAATAATCAAAGTTTGGCGAAGGGAAGCGAGGAACAGCAAAACTGATGCCCCGGCTAAAACAGCCCCGGTTAAACCAGAAAATAGGACATTGCTAATAGAATCGCGGATGAACTTAGACTCGTCGAAGGTATTGACGATAGTCGTGCCTTCGGGAATTGCCCCGGATGCTTTTAATTCTTCTAGCCGCTTTTTGATGCCGTCTACAACTGAGATTGTATTGGCGTCCGGCTGCTTTTGAATGCTAATTTTTACGGCTGCTTTCTGATTGAGAAATACTTTAACTCGCTCTTCTTCTGTACCGTCAATTACCTGAGCAAAATCTCGCAAAAACACTCGTTTTGGCGGATTGGAACCCGATGCTTGAAAAGAAATTGCCTGAATTTCTTTGGCGTTTTTAAATCGCCCGACGGTACGGGTTAAAGGTTCCGCTGCTTCTTGCCGCAGTCGCCCGCCGGAAGTGTCGAGGTTGCGGGATTCGAGGGCTGATAAAACGTCGGAAATACTGACGCCTAAAGATTGCAAGCGATTTAAGTCAATATTTACTTGAATTTCTTCTTGCACGCCGCCGGCAACGTCAACTGCTGCTATTCCAGGAATTACGTTTAGTTCTCTGGATAATTCTTCGTCGGCAAATACACGCAAATCAACTCCTTGCAAGGAGTTGGAAGTGAGGGCAAATTCGTAAATCGGCTGCTGGGAAGGGTCAACTTTGAAGAGAGTGGGGGATTCAACTGTGTCGGGAAGTCGGTTGCGGATGCGGTTGACTGCGGCGGTGGCGTCGTTGAGGGCCTGGTCGATGTTGCCCCCGGGTTTAAAGAATAAATCGACGCTGACTTGTCCTTCGCGAGTGCGGGAGAAAACTTGCATGACGCCTTCAGTGGCGGAAAGTCCTTGTTCGAGGGGGCGGGTAACTTCGTCTATTGCTACTTCTGGGGAGACTCCGGGGGCGTTTAAGCGCACGCCTATGCGGGGATAGGTGATTGAGGGTAGCAAGTCAACGGGCAGTTGGGTGATGTAGAAAAAGCCCACGATTATAATAGCAAGTGTCAGCATGAGGGTGCCGATGTGGCGGCGAATCGCGGTCGCGCTAATGCTAAATCCGGTTTTGTCGGCTGTCATTTGATTTTAGATTTTAGATTTTAGAATTGAAAAGTTTACACCGTCAGTCCGCCTGCAAAGGAATGAATCGCGGGGCTGGCGACCAAATTGTTTTCGGTCAGGCTTTATTTTGTATAGGCAGTGAGAGAATATTTACGCTCTGCACCTGACAAGTAGTATAATAAATTTTAATAAATTGTCAAAAATGTTTTTTATAATATTCCTTTAGAGGTAGTCGATCGCCCAAAACGCAGATTGACATAAATTGCGATCGGCTTTTTTATCGATCGAAAGCAATTGCGATTTACCCCTATCGTGGGGATGGGTTAACTATATTGTTGGTCTTACCCACAGATTGGTTGTAAAACCCGCCCCTCCATTATTATTCGGCGTTGCTGATTTACGGTATGGAAAGCTAAATATGCCGGGTCTTCCGTACTTAGTGTGCTAATTTATCTGAAATTAATAGCATAATTTTTTACACAGCAAGGGTTTGCGGCCTTACTTTAGGATCGCGAATTAAATAATTTACACAAGTTTGTGGGATGGGCATCCCGCCCATCCCACAAGAAGCATAAAAATTGTAAGTTATTAAATTTTCATTCCTTAGTTAATTTGGAGCCATTTTTTCCTTCCATTCATAGATAGCTTGGGTTTTAACTACTTAAACTAATCGTTTGGCACACTAAGTAAGTAAGGAAGAGCCAGCTTTACTACAAAGTTCTTTCTGCTGATTTACTGCCATTCACCACCTTTCCTAAAAAAAACCGGTTTCTTCATAAAACCGGGTTTTTAACACTCAAATTGCGTGTTGTCGATACCAATCAATCGTCTTTTTCAACCCTTCCTTAAACTTTACCTCCGCCACAAAACCAAACTTTTCCTTAGCCCTTTGGGTATCCAAACAGCGGCGCGGCTGACCGTTTGGTTTGTCTGTTTCCCAAACAATTTCTCCCTCAAATCCCATCAATTCGCAAATCGTTTCCACTAAATCGCGAATTTTAACTTCGCTATTCGTTCCCAAATTAACCGGGTCAGATTCACTGTAATCTTGCGTTGCCATCACAATTCCCCGCGCGGCATCTGTGGAATACAAAAACTCGCGGCTAGGGCTGCCGTCGCCCCAAACTGGCAGCGTTTTGTCTCCCCTTTCTTGGGCTTCGTGGACTTTGCGAATTAATGCGGGGATGACGTGGGAACTTTTCGGGTCAAAGTTATCTTCCGGGCCGTACAGATTTACTGGTAGCAAGTAGATACCGTTGAATCCGTACTGCTGGCGGTAGGATTGCAGTTGCACTAATAAGGCTTTTTTGGCAATTCCGTAAGGTGCGTTAGTTACCTCTGGATAGCCGTTCCACAGGTCGTCTTCTTTGAAAGGAACTGGGGTTAAATTGGGATAAGCGCAAATCGTGCCTACGCAGACAAATTTTTCGACTTTTGCTTCGTAGGCGGCGTGGATTAGTTGCGCGCCCATCATCAAATTATCGTAAAATAATTCAGCCGGTTTGAGTTGGTTTAAGCCGATGCCGCCGACGTGGGCGGCGAGGTGAATGATGATATCTTGTTTGTCGGCGGCGCGCTTGCAGTTTTCCATGACGCGAAGGTCGCAGTCGCGCGATCGAGTTACCGAAATTTTATCAGCATCGGCCCCTGCTTTCACTAGCTGGTCGATTACCTGACGGCCCAAGAAACCGGCGCCGCCCGTGACTAGAATGCGTTTGCTGCTTAAATCCAAGCTTGTCATAATTTTAGCCTCGGGATTTTGAATAAAGGTCGATCGACAATTTCAATTCTAAAATTGTTGCTTTGGCAAAAAAAAGCTTTCAGCTACAGGATGAGGTTACCCACAAATTTGTTTTAGCTGCTGCAGATAGGGACAATTTGCGCCGTGCACACCCGAAAGTTAGATATAGGGGTCGCGACTCCTCAACGATCATTTTAAGGTTTTTTTTAGCCCGCACAGCCAAAAATTTTGCGAGCAATTAAGCTGGTTCTTTGAATGCCGATCGCGCTACGCTAATAGCTGTAACAACCCTCTCATCAGTTGTGAAGTGTGTGCAGGGGCAATCCTCCGGTGCGCGCCTTTCGCCAAAGGGGGTAAACACGGGACCCTACCCCTACAAATTGTCCGCACTGACGGCTTAGTTGAGCGACTTAATCAAATCCGTTGCCCGAACCCCGACCTTGCTGTTCTAAAGCTTTCATGTCAGCATCTACCATTAAATGTACTAACTCCTCAAAAGTTACAGACGGTTCCCAATTTAATTGCTGGCGCGCCTTAGTCGAATCGCCAATCAACAGTTCGACTTCTGCCGGACGCAAGTAGCGTTCGTCAAACTCCACATATTTTTGCCAATCTAAATTGACGTAAGTAAAAGCCAAATCGAGAAATTCCTTAATGGAATGGGTTTCGTTGGTAGCAATGACATAATCGTCAGGCTTGTCTTTTTGCAGCATCAGCCACATCGCTCGCACGTAGTCTTTAGCATAGCCCCAATCCCGCTTGGAATCGAGATTGCCCAAGTAAATCTTTTTCTGCTTGCCGGCGACTATTCTGGCAACGGCGCGAGTAATTTTGCGAGTTACAAAAGTTTCGCCACGGCGGGGAGATTCGTGATTGAACAAGATGCCGTTGCAGGCAAAAAGTCCGTAAGATTCGCGATAATTTATTGTTTGCCAGTGCCCGTAAACTTTGGCGCAGGCGTAAGGACTTCTGGGATAAAAAGGAGTTGTTTCCTTTTGCGGAACTTCCTGCACCAAACCGAACATTTCCGAAGAACCTGCTTGATAGAACCGCACTTCTATGCCGGTGCGGTGCTGATAGTCCCGAATTGCTTCTAGCAGCCGCAATACTCCCATCCCTACAGTGTCCACCGTATATTCCGGCGAGTCAAAACTGACTCGAACGTGAGATTGAGCGCCTAAGTTATAAATTTCTACCGGCTGAACTTCTTCCAATATCCGGCGGAGAGTGGTGCCGTCCGTCAAGTCGCCGTAGTGTAGAAACAGGCGCGCACCCTCGCTGTGAGGATCGACATAGATGTGGTCAATTCGATCGGTATTGAAACTAGAACTGCGCCGGATAATGCCGTGAACTTCATATCCTTTCTCTAACAGTAATTCGCTCAAGTAGGAGCCGTCTTGACCTGTAATACCTGTTATTAGCGCTCGCTTACGTTGCGTCATCTGATTTTCCTTTGACAGGCTGTGTTTATTCACAAGAAACTTTTTGGCAGAGGCTGTTGATCCCTGCCGGCCGTATTCTCAAACTCTACGTTAACTGCTTTATAAAACTTACTCAAACTTAACTTTAGTTACCTAAAGCCCGTTGAAGTTTACTTCCTACGCTGTTGGGTAGTGGGCTATCCCCCTTAAGCCAAAGGTTATAGAGTTAAGTTTAACACCTAAGCCTAAAGCAGTCTATCTAGAAGAACTGATCTTTCTAGATGAAGAAGAGGTAGGTTTATTTAAGTATTTGCCCCTTTAGTTAAGCTCACAATTCTTCGATCGGCATCCAGGAACTGTTTAGTTTTGACAAAGAGTTTGTCGCTGATTGTCGGTAGTCAGCATCAGTGGTCAGTAACAAATAAAACTAACTACCGAGTGCTGACTGCGGACAAAAATTAATATGCGCCGTTATTTTTGGGAAAAATCACAACTCCAATTGTTTTGAAAACAATCCACATATCCATCCAAAGGTTTTTGTCATTTGCGTAATAGAGGTCGATTTGGACTCGGCGGGGATAGGGAATGTCGTTGCGACCAGACACTTGCCACAAGCCTGTAATTCCAGGTCTTATGGTGAGAATTTTGTTGATGTGACGGCCGTATCTCGGCAGTTCTTCTTCAACTAAAGGTCTCGGTCCGACGACGCTCATATCTCCTTTTAAAACATTCCAAAACTGGGGAAACTCGTCTAAACTGGTCATTCGTAAAAATCTTCCAATCCAGGTAATTCGAGGGTCTTGTTTCAGCTTGAAATTGTCCTCAAACTCTTGACGCAAATGCGGAGAATTTTCCATGATTTCCAGCAATATATCGTCCGCATTTTCCACCATCGTTCTGAATTTAAGGCAATAAAACCTTTTACGGTTTTTGCCTACTCGTTCCTGTACGTAAAAAATAGGCCCGGACGAGCTTAAGGCGATTAAGAAAGCCAAAAGCAGGTAAACCGGAGCAAACAGGATCAGAACCGATAAGGAAAACAGGATGTCAAATAACCGCTTGAAAAGTTCTCCGTCGAGGCTCTGTAGAGAACGACTTATGCGTCTATCTCCTTGCAGGACAGACCCAAAACCGCGTCTTGCGATCGCTCGAATTACCTTGCCGGAGATTAGTTGGCTGTCGGCAGTCATCTTACTCCTTCACTTCACACCACACACAGTCATGATCATAAAGCCTCAAGACGCTTTGTTCTCTGAATTATGTTTCCAATACTCAATTTTCTGCATTCAGAAGAAGGAAGAAGGAAGAAGGAAGAACGAAGAAGGAAGAAGGAAGAATGGACAAGGTACTTATGTAGAGAGGTTTTGAGGGCTTCGGAAGCAAGAAGGAATATTTTCTGCCTCTCCTAGTCTCCCCCTCTCCCCCTATCTCCCCCTCTCAACTCCCAGACTTGGTAAAATCACAGGATTGAAATTCCTGATAGCACTGTTCGACAAAAGCCAGATAGCGCTGCTCAAAGACTTCCGGGGCAAACTTTTCGGCGCGCAAGCGTGCCATTTCCGGCTGAAATTTTCCTTGCAACTGCTCAAATTCCTCGACGGCTTCGACTATAGCTGCTGCGGTTTGGGATGCAAAAAATAAACCAGTCCCTGTTTCTGGGTGTTGGCGAATGTCGAACACTGTCTCCAAAGCGCCCCCTGCTGCATAGGAAATTACTGGTGTTCCGCAAGCTTGAGCCTCTACCAAAGCTATGCCAAAATCTTCGCAAGCTGCATATACAAAGGCTTTCGCCTCTGCCATGTACTTTTCAACTATGGAGGCGGGCTGCCAGCCGAGCACTTGCACGTTGGGTTTGGCGATTTGCCGAATCATTTCTAATTCTGGCCCGGTGCCGATGACAATGAGAGTATGCCCGAGTTGATTGAATGCTTGGACGATCGCACTTACGTTTTTGTAACTTACCAACCGACAAACTGTGACGTAAAAGTCTTGTTTTTGCCGCATCAAGGAAAATCGCTCGATATTTACCGGCGGATAAATCACCTGGGCCCGCCGCCGATAGCACCGCCAAATCCGGCGCGCAGTGTGTTGAGAGTTAGCGATGAAATAATCAACGCGATTGGCGGAAATTACGTCCCACTGCCGCAGTCGATGCAACAAATATCGCGTCAGCAGACCCTGGATGCCTCGTCCGGCTTTGCTGCTACGCAAATAGTCAAAAGTTAAGTCCCAAGCGTAGCGCATGGGCGTGTGGCAGTAGCAGACGTGCATTTGCTGGGGACTGGTGAGGATGCCTTTGGCGACAGCATGGGATGATGAGAGGATGATGTCGTATTCTCGCAGATCTAGTTGTTCGATCGCGATCGGCAGAAATGGCAAATATTTTTGGACGCCACGGCGGGCTGCGGGAAAGTGCTGCAAAAATGTTGTGCCAATCTGTCGCCCGAAAAGATAGCTTTCGGGATTGGCCGATTCAAAGTCGATGAGGGCGTAGATATCTGCCTCGTCTACGTGTTTGAGAATTTCCTGCACTACGAGTTCTGAACCGCCAGTAGCTAAGGGCGTCAACCATTCGTGAACTAGGGCGTATTTGAGTTTTTTCACTTTATGTAGCCGATCAAACGATTTGTTAGCGCCAGTGCTGTCAATATTAGTCTTACTGAGGGATCACTTACGCAATATCCAGCCATCAACCAGGTTTCTACGTAGGTATTTAGCTCAAACCAAGGATTTTGGGAATAAACGGAGTTTTTGTCCAATCAACCACAGCAAAACTGCACTCTCCGGCAGTGATTTCCCCGATAATTGACAAGAAATACTATTAGGCGGAATATTGAAGGTGATTTGCGATCGCCTAAATCTGCGGAAGGGGCGATCGGCTCAATGTGGTGTGAGGAAAAAATGTCCAAATTTTTGTGGAAGGGACTTTTAGTTAGTCCGGCGGTATTGGCAGCAAGTTTAGTCGTATGTTCGACGGCGCTAGCAGCAGAGCAACCTGTAGAAATTGCCACGGCAGCTCAAGCTGATAAATTGCAATTAGCAGGTGCTGCAACCGAGGCAGCCAAGTCTGAGACAGCAAAGCCTGAGACAGCCGAACCAGCGTCACTAGCTAGTAAATCAACTGTTGAAACTATTGAGAAAGAAAGTGCGAACCTCTACGAGGGCTTCACTAACGATTTGAGCGCCCCAGTTGCCGAACAAGCAAAAGCACCGGAAAACGCAGTTGCAGCAGATTTAAGCGAAACCAAACCCGCAGGAGCGCCCGCAAATTTAAGTGCCGAACCACCTGTCGCGGAACAAATCCCCGCAGTCGCACCCGCAAACTTAAGCGAAACGCAACCCGTCACCATTGCACCGGCTAATTTAAACGCAGAAAAAGCTGGCATACAACCCGAGCAGATTTCGCAATCCACTGATTCAAGTGCCCAACCTCAAGCACAGTCTAATGTTTTAGAACAAATCAACCAATACAGCGCCGAAGACAGTAGCAGCGAAGATGCAGTTGGCCAAGTAACCTCAGTTTCGCAACTTTCCGACGTTCGACCCACCGATTGGGCCTTCCAAGCTTTGCAATCCCTAGTAGAGCGCTACGGGTGCATAGCTGGCTATCCTGACGGCACTTTTCGCGGCAACCGGGCGATGACTCGCTACGAATTTGCAGCAGGTTTAAATGCGTGTTTGGATAAAGTTACCGAGCTAATTCAAGGCGGTTCGAGAAATCTGGCGACGCGAGAAGATTTGGCTTCTGTGCAAAGGTTGCAAGAAGAATTTGCGGCGGAATTGGCAACTTTACGTGGCCGCGTCGATGTTTTGGAAGCGCGCACCTCTGAATTAGAAGCAAATCAGTTTTCAACTACGACTAAACTCAACGGCGAAGTGGTATTTGCTGTGACCGGTATCGCCGCCGGAGATGATGCTAACGGCCGCGAAGCTGATAGAACGACTGCTTTTGGCAGCAGGGTTCGTCTCAATTTTGATACGAGTTTCTCAGGTGAAGACTTGCTGAGAACTCGACTGCAAGTTTTGAATTTGGGTTCGTTTTCTACTAATAATACCAAAACCGCTGAAGGGGAATTGCGGTTTAATGCTGGGCCTTTTGGCGAGGCTAGCAATACTGTAGGTTTAGATGCGCTGCTTTACCAATTCCCTCTCGGCAAAAGCACGACTGTAATTCTCGAAGCCAACGCAGGCGCTGCTGATGATTTTACCAACACTGTCAACCCTTACTTTGACGGAGACGGCAGCTACGGCGCTCTTTCTAACTTCGGTACTCGCAACCCGATTTACTATTTGACTGGCGGTTCTGGCATCGCTCTGCGGCATCAGTTTGGGGAAAAACTGGAGCTGAGTTTGGGATATTTGGCGGGCAATGCTGCGAGCCCGACGCGGGGAAATGGTTTGTTCAACGGTTCTTACGGCGGTTTGGCTCAGTTGACTTTCAAACCCAACGACAACATGGCTTTAGGTTTAACTTACGTTAATTCCTACAACTTTGTTACCGGTACCGGCAGCAATGCTTCTAATTTCCCGGCGCGTCTCGGTTCCTTTGGGTTCGACAGCGATACCACTCTGCCAGTTTCTAGCAATTCCTACGGCGCGCAAGCTTCGTGGCAGTTGAACCGGAGATTTGCAATTGGCGGTTGGGCGGGTTACACCAACCAGCGCATTTTATCCAACTTGGCTACTCCTACCGATTCTGTGCAGCGGGGAGACCAAAAAATCTGGAACTGGGCAGTTACTTTGGCTTTTCCCGATTTGTTGAAAGAAGGAAATGTGGCGGGTATTCTGGTAGGTATGGAGCCGCGGGTGACGAGTTCTACTAATCGGACTTTGCCGGAAGATAAGGATACTTCGCTGCACGTTGAAGGTTTCTATCAGTTTAAGTTGAGCGATAATATTTCGGTCACTCCCGGTCTGATTTGGCTGACTGCTCCTGACCACAATAAGGATAATTCTGATTTGGTGATTGGGGTAATCAGAACGACGTTTACTTTCTAGGAGTTGTATATTCGGGGCGGGCTAGAAGCCCACCCCACAAGAGTTTGATTTTTTTTGAAATAAAATTTAAATGTAGAACAGCTTAAGAGCGCATTCGACTTATTGTATAAATCTTTGATTGATAGGGAAACCGCAGATGCAACGCAGATGCCTTTCAAGAAGAGCGAGCGAATGAATGCAATTAAAGTCTATTTTGTTTCAATAGAAACGACCAGCTTTAGTAAAAGCTGGTCTGCACAAATAGTTAAATCCGTTGTTTGTTGTTCTCACAGTGTTTTTTTCACAGTGAGGAAACCCAAATTGCACGTTTCTTTGCAGCGGGTTCTAAGAAACATATCATCTGTCTTAAGTGGTACTTTTGCAACAAGAATTATTTTTTTGTAATAAAACTTTACATTAGTCGGGTTGTTCGATCGCACATCGTATCAAGCCGGAGCTTGCTGCGGTCTGCCCCAGACAATCCGCTCCTGCTTGTATACAACCATACCCGGTTTTGCGCCTTTCGGCTTGTATACATATTTCGGTTCTGTATAAACCACCGGGACTTGTTCGCTGTGGCGGGCGCGACTGTAGTAAGCAGTCATGTCGGCGGCAAATTGCAAATCGGTTTCTTCAGCCACTGTACCGGGTTTGAGACGCAGCAAAGCGTGGCTTCCGGGAATCTCTAGGGTGTGAAACCACAAGTCATAGTCATTAGCGGTACGAAAAGTGAGTTGGTCGTTTTGGCGGTTGTTGCGCCCGATTAATAATTCAAAGCCACTGGGGGTTTGGTAGCGGTGAAATTCGATCGCAGCATTTTTGTCACTGCCACGGTAATCTGATACAACTAGATATTTTTGCTGGATCAGTTCTTCGCGGATTTCGGCGAGGGTTTGCAAATCTTGGGTGTTGCGGTAGGTTTCCAATACCGCAATCGCGACTTCGACTTGTTCTAAATAGTCGATTTCTTCCTGTACGGCGGCTAACAAAGGTTCTACTGCAATGCGGGCTCTTTTAAGTTTTTGGTGCTTTTTGTAGATTGCTTGAGCGTTTTGAACGGCGTTTTTTTCCACGTTTAGCGGAATTATCACGGGTTTTTCGGTTTCAAAGTCGGGGAGAGAAATTGATTTCATTCCGGGTTCCCAATGCTGCAAGTTTGCCATCAGCAAGTCGGCTTGGGATTTGTGGGTGTCGGCATCTGCTGATTGCTGCAATCGTTCTTTAAATGTGTTGGCTTTGAGGCGCAGTTTTGCTAGGACATTGTTGAGTTTTTGGGTAAGTTGATGCCGCAGTTGGGCGAATACTTGTTGATTGATTTCGCCTGTGTAGTAGCTGTTGAGTATTTCTTGAACGGAAGAAGGAAGTTCGGCAACGGATTCTGTAACGGATTTAACGGATGTCTGGAGGGACGAAGAAGGGAGGAGGGGGGAGGGATTTTCTGGTGTTGGCCAGTCGATGACGGTGTAGCCTTCAGGGGTAAAACTCGGGTGAAATTTGGAGTTTTCTAGGCATTGCAGCCAGTATAGCCAGCGCTGGAATAGTTGCTGCCATTGGTCGGGATTGAGGCTGTCGGTGGATTGTTCGGGGTCTAAAGAAGCCGATCGAATCATTGACCCAATTAAGGCCTTACTCAACCCTCGGTAATTCTTCAACATATTGCGGTTTAATGGGCCGGGAACCAGGCTAATTCGTGATTGCCAGCGGTTTTGAGATTCGCTCAGACTCGGTACTGCATCGGTCAAAGACGGGGGCATTTCGTAGGGTTGCCCGGTTTGGATGGGACGGACGGTGGACTGTTTGGCGCTGACTTGGTGGGCGCAGGTGACAACGAGATTGTCTTGGGCGGTGAGGATGACGTTGCTGTACTTGCCCATGATTTCGGCCCAGAGGTGCCAGAGGGCGGGTTCTCCGGGGCGTTTGGCGAATTGCAAGTCGATGACTCTTTCCCAGGAGGAAACAGGGGCGATGGAAACTAAGGCTAAACCGCTGAGTTGGTGCCGCAGTTGTTCGCTGAAGGTGAAGGTGTCGGGAATGCGGGGCGGGGGGTCGCCGACGCAGATGCGGGCGGCCACAGGATGCCATGAAAGGTCAATCCAGCCGCGCCCTTTCATGGTGCGGAGGGCCAGGGACACGGTAAATCGATCGCGCTGGTAGACTTGTTCTAAGCGCGCTGGCAGCCATTGGGCTCGCAGTTCGCTGCAAGTGGCGGTTAAAGTTGTAAAGTCTACGGGTTGCACGGTGGCCTCTTTGCGATCGATCGAACTATGTATGTCTATGCTGACAGATATTGGTCGTATTTAACCGATATTATCAAAGTTTTGAAACCAGATTTGAAAAGACGTATCAGAGGCAGGCATTTTGCTGGCCTCACAATCAATCTCTTTTCTTCTGGTGGAACAGGCATCTTGCCTGTTGCCTATCAGATGCAGGCAAGATGCCTGCCCCACAAAAAATCTAACTTATTGTGGAACAGGCATCTTGCCTGTTCCTAAATATCTTCGATTAAGCCTAGTAAATTCCTGTTATTGTTAGTTAAATGGAAAACATATCAATTTTAGAACAAGCCGCTAAATCGAATACAAAACCATCTTCCGCCGCCGTAGTCGCCGCCCTCCTAGAAGCCGAGAAAAACGCCAAAAAAAATAAAATTCGCTATGATTTCGAGCAATTAACCGGCAATTGGCGCCTGTGCTTTATCACAGGCACAAAAAAGACTCGACAAAAAGCAGGAATTGTGTTAGGTGCGGGACGTTACATTCCTGAGTGGGTGGCAAAAATCCAAATTGCTTACTCGGTAGAACCTGTTGCGGATGGGGAAACGCTTGGAGAAACGGGCAAAGTAGAGAATTCGGTGCGAGTTGGGGCGATCGAACTAACTCTTTCGGGGCCGAGTAAGTTTTTGGTTAATAAAAATATTTTAGCTTTTGATTTTACCAGAATTACCGTGAAACTGTTGGGTAAAACTGTGTATCAAGGATTTATTCGCGGTGGAGAAGCGCGGGAGGCGGAATTTTTTAGTTTGAGTGTGGGGAAGCAGGCATTTTTTGCATATTTTCTGATAGAAGATGGGATAATTGCGGCTAGGGGAAGGGGCGGCGGATTGGCTTTGTGGGGGAGAGTTTAGGTGAAAATGTGCGATCGGGGGACAACAGTATTTATTCTGTATCTCTCGTTTATATCGAAGTCTAGATCCCCCTCGCATCCCCCTTAAGAAGCTACCGTGTACACACAAGTCCAGCTAGAGCGGTTTTCCAACCAATGAAG
>NZ_JAUBRI010000084.1:0-21552 GCF_036701795.1 Microcoleus sp. N9_A1 | reverse complement strand
TTTTGAGCAACAGCTTGCCTGAGATTCAAAGGTGGCTACTTCTAGCTGTGCTCATTTTTTAGTCTAAACTACAGTTATTTACGGCGTTGCTTAATCAGGGTATGAAAAAAAACCAGGCAAAAATCCAGAATCTTTGTGGATAATGGTTTTTCTGATTTGCATATTTAGCCGTTCATACCGTAAATCAGCAACGCCAAATTTTTATTGTCGTGTTTCGGGTTTTTAAAAATCTTATTAGTGATTTCCCTTGAAACTTTAATCAGCCTATTATTAACATGAAGATTTTTAGCTAGCCGTTGTCGGAGATTGTTAAACATCAGTTCAGAAATCACCTAAAAAGGAGATAAGAAAGGAACATAAAAACAAAAACTATACCAAATTTTGGCCCCATTGTCGTGTCAAAACCTCTGAAACTATTAAAAATCAATTTAAAAACGGTGAACTTCGCCGTCATGATGATTGATTAAATGTTTGATAACATTATCCTTAATCATGTTCCTCCTAACCATTTCAATGAGTAATATCTGCGCTTCTTCAGCCGAAAGTGATTGAGTCTCATCCGAATAAACTTTGAGTTTAAATTTCTGTTCAACCGTAAGTTCAGTTGAAAGTTTATTCGATTGATCTTCATCCCCTGTTATTTCAGTGGTCATAGTCTCTACTGTTTTAAGTATCTGTTTCCTTGTGTTTTTTCGGGTTTGTTAGAGAATCTGTGAATAGAGAATCAGTTGAAGAACTGTTATTTTTGAGGGTTATCAATTGATTGATTCGATCGCGAGTCTCCGCACTTTCCCCCTCCAGCCACTGAACTATCACAGCCACGTCGTACTTAGTCCCTGGTGTTTGCCAACCGTACATTTGTGTTAGCAGAGCTTGCATCCATTCGGGATGGTATTCATTCCACCAAATCAGAGCTATATCTCGCAGTTTCTCTGCATCTTCTTCACTGATTAATTGCCCTGATATGTGTTCAGAAATCGGTTCTTGTGGGCTTAGTACGGGTGCAGATTTTTCAGGATTTGATATCGAGTCAGAAACAGAAATCGAGTCAGAAATCGGTTCAGAGGAGGTTTCTGCTGGTGTGGCCGGTATAGATTCCTCTACGGCTTCAGATGTGGATTCAGATGTGGATTCAGAAGTTTCAGGGGTTTCAGGTATGGGGGCTGTGAGTAGAGCGGTGAAGACGGCTTTTTCAGCATCAGTCAGCGAGTTCCAGACTTTTTGGCGATCGGCTGCACCAGCTCCGCAAACTTCCTTGAGAACGCCCTGGATATTTCTGGCTAATTCCGGGTCCCCAGCTTCGAGCACTGTCCGAATATATTCGAGTAGTTCTGCCTCATCTACTTGTTGCTGAGTTTGCTGATCGACCTCACTTTTTGAAAGATCAACCTCATTTTTGATAGGTCGATCGTTTTGAAACTCACTCTGGCTATGGCTTTGATCGACCCGATCGACCTGATCGACCTTTTCACCCAAACTTTGCAAATCTTCTGCTGCCGTCGCCTCCCGATTCATACAAATTGCACTGGGTTCACAAGACTCAGCGATCCTCTCCGAAGGCTGCGCTAACGGATCAGCATAGCCATCATCGCGATGAGCTTGTGTTGGATCAGAGGTTGAATCAGAGGTTGAATCAGAGGTTGAATCAGCAGTCTGCTCAGACATTAGTAAAGTTTCAGAAATAGGATGATCAGGTTGATCAGGTCGATCGAAGCCAGAGCCAGTAAGGAGATCAACCTCGTGATCAACCTCCATTTTTAAGGGGGGTTTCAAATTTTGAGGTTGATCGGCGAGTTCATCTATTTCGACTTTGGCCCAAACTCGAACTCGTTTAGTGCTGATGATTCGGAACTCTCGTTCCCACCCCATTTTTTTGAGAATTGCCGAGCAGCGCATTTGGTGCGATCGCTCTTGGCGGCTCAAATCTAATTGGAGATGATTAAGAAGGTCGCTGAGTCGGACATAATCGCGGTGCTCGATGTAAGTCAAGATGACATCTTCCCAGGGGTCGGACGTTTGAAAGTCCTCAGTTAAAAGTTCGGCTTTTTCTTCATCATTTCCAAAATCAAGATAGGGTTCTTCACCAGAGCGATAAGCCAGCATCGCAGCAGCCCAAATTTTGTCTCGTTCTTGGCTGAGTAATTTGGTGTCAATTTTTTGTTTAACCGGAATTACCCAAAATCGGCGGTTGCCAGTTTCGTCGGCGAGAAATTCTTGCTTATTGGTGGTGGCAACGATGATGCTGGGTCGATCGAAATCTTCGGTATCTCGACAATACGGAGGTCGAATTGCATCCGTCTCAGTAGACAGGAAAGCTTTTGTCGCGCTGACATCCCGCCGTCGGAAAATTGACTCTAGCTCCGCCCATTCAACAATCCAGGAGCGGTGCAATTTGAGCCGTTCATCTTTATCGCCGACCGCTCCGAAAGAATCGTCGAAGTATTTCTTGCCTGCCAGGATTTTGAAAAATGTGGATTTTCGGAAACCTTGAGGCCCTTGCAGAATCAAAACTGTGTCCATTTTGCAACCTGGTTCAAAGGCACGTTTTACCGCACCAATTAAAGTCTTTCTGATGAATTTTGTATAAAGTTCCCCTTCAACACCAAAATATTTCTGAACCAAAGTATCGAAAATTGAAGTATCTAAAGCCACTGGCAGAGAATTTAGATACTCTTGAATGGGTGAATATTGATTGTCCACTGCTATTTCTGTGAGAATGTCTTGGACATCTTCCCTACTGGAGCGGACTAATACTCCATGTCTGATTGCGAGTTGAAGACGGACTCGATCGAGAGATACAGGTTTCCCATCTATTTCGATTCGTTTGCTGAGTGTGTTTAGCCTGATCTGCTTCCCAAAATGTCTATTCAACTTTGTGTAATCCTGAATCATTTTGTCGTCAGAATTGAAAATGTTAAATTCTGATGCCTTCCGATTGTGTAATTCAGGAACAGAATCAGAAACAGAAACAGAATCAGAAACAGAATCAGAAACAGAATCAGAAACAGAAACAGGTGAGAAATCTAAATCAAAGGGTTGCTGAGCTTTGAGAAAGCGCCAGTACGCACCTTTGATGCAGCTTTCTACTCCATCAGGAATATAGTGTTTGATAGAGGATACAGGATTGGATTTAACAGCCGAATCCCAGACCTGCTGCCATTCATCCTCATCCCATCCGCCACCGGGTGAACAACGGCGACAAGCATCCAGAAACAATGTGTAAGCATCGTCATCTGTAAGTTGTCCCAGGCGGTGAAATTCAGCCTGAACTCCAAGTAAATCTCTGGCAAGCATTGCCATTGATGTATTTCTTCGAGTTTCGACTCCACTCAGATAAACCTTAGCTTTGCCCAAGGCGGAATCCAAGGGTATGGCGATCGGAAAAGGAACCTTAAGATCCTTAAATTTTATCTTTTTGGTTTCTGGCTCGGGGAGAGTTGCTGTCGGCTTTATAAGTGTTGCTGTTGAAGTGCCACTTCCTGTACCGTTGGTAGCATTTTCAGCAATGGTCAGCCTTGGCAATAAATCCAGTAAATTTTGCTGATTTTGTTCCTTTTCCTCCTTTCTTCTTTGCTCCAGTTCCCTGAATAATCTACTAAGATGTTCCCGCAAATCATTGTAATTGTATCGAATACCGGATTCACTGACAATTTCTGATTTGATTGGTTCGCGATCGGGTTTGATGTGCCAACCCCCTGCTAGGCGAAACACCCTACTGGGATTTTTATTACTTTGATCAGCTTCCATGATTTCGATGAGAAGCACTTGCAGTTCTCGCCACTGTTCCGGTGTAATAGGCTCCTCGAACAACCAATACGGTTGCATGGACTTGTCACCGCTAAATATCGTGAAGGTAGGCTCTACAAAGCCTACAGCGCTCCATTTTTCAAATTGTTCACCCAGCGGTATATCATCCCATTCACAGAAAATACCGCAACAATGCGCGACATCAGCATCGGTGTGACCAGTGCCACCAGCCCCATTGACGACTACATACACACCGCGCCCATCTGCTTGATATTGTTCGATTTGTTCCCAGTTGAGGTCAGAGAGTTTGCGCCCTTTATCCTTTTTTTTACGATCGTCTGTTGAATGATAGAAAAATCTCAAGTAGGCTTGAGATTTTTCATATCCCAGGTAACTGAGATGTTTTTCTGCTAATTCACGATCGATCTCGATTTTATTAGTCACGTCTTTGCTACTCCTGATTTTATTTCTGAGGTATTAACTCCTGATTTATCCAAAGAGCTAATAAGTGTGTGTAACTTATGCTGTAGACGGTCTATTTCGGCAGTTAAATGGTTGCGTTCTACCTCCATATCAACAATTTTGTTTTGAAGACAAGTGATTTTTCTTCGATCGGCTGTTTGCTTCTTCTGTTGTGCAGTTTTTTGTGGATTTTTTGTAGGTTCAGCGACTGGTTCATTAACTGATTCAGTAGTTGCTTTCTTCAGTCGATCGGCTATACATTCACAGCAAAAACCGCCAGTCAACTTCGCAAAACGACGTTTACCATCTTTGTGATAGTTGGTACGGCACCATCCGTTTATTGTCATCAGAACCTCTCGGATACTTAAAGTTCAGTATTTTCTTGAGATGTTTGAGAAAAATAAAGAACCAGAGCATCTTCCACTAAGGAGCCAATGCTAATTCTTTTATTTGCTGCTAAAATCCGAATTTTGTAATCGAGTTCTTCAGAAAGTGATAAAGTCCGTTTGGTTTTCTTACTTTTATGAGGCAAAGTTGCGTCAATTAACACTGTTGAGCTTACTGGTAAGGAATCTGTCATCATATAAAGAAAATAGTGAGTGAGTAAGAAATTGGTAGCCGTCCACGCTTAAATTTTCGTGATTTTGTGTTATGGTTGCCCCTGCATTGCAAAATCTGCCAAGCTCAAAGAAGAATGATGGAGCTTTGCTAATGTACGGTGAAGTTGTTACGCTAAAGCAAGGCGGACTTAGTAGCTGTTTCAATGTCTGGACAGGCTAAGACCGTACAAGCATTTCAGGGTGTGGTGATTGAGAATCCAGAACCGCTCAAAGCAAACTAAGGTTCCGAACAGCTTAGAATGTGATTAACTCAATATCTGCTATGGCTTAAGCTATTACTAGCTTGAGTTTGCTTATTTACACCTTTCCCTGTGCTCTGTGCCTTGTACCTGCGAATAGGACGCTTGGTAACTCTCTTGCCATGCGTATTTACCACAATAATACCTTATTTACCAAATGAATACCCCATCTCAGATCAAATTGCGTTTTTCGGACGGCGACTATTCAGGTGTGGAAAGTGAATCTTCCCCCCAGGTGCAACATCTTCCCAGGGGCTCCCAGAACAATTCTCACCACCATCAAAATCCTTTTCTCAATGATTTTCAACCCTGTGAAAGCGATAGACCGAGGGAATTTCAGCGATATGTGATGGATGTTCACACCAGGGAAAAATTTGCTGAGGTGATCTTTGAGATGCGTGCAAATCGGTCATATCGAGCATTTTCCCGCTTACTTGGCGTAACTCATCCCACTATCAAAGCTTGGGAAAATCTTGAAGGAATTCCCGATCTAGAAAATCTTCAACGTGTCGCTAAGTTCCGAGGCGAAACTCTTGAAGAATTCAAGCAAATCCTTGCTGGAGCTCGGAAACCTAGCCGATTACAAGAACTCGTACAGCAAGTTCGTTCTATCTCAGATGAAGAGCTTGCTGTTATCCTCCACGTCATTGCCGAGCGGATTGCCCTCTAAATCCTTCTATTTCCCTTGCAACTTTTTAATAAATGTATTTACCACTATTGGTAAATGGTGCTATATTGGTAAAGAAATTACCAGTATCATTTACCAATGATTAGCAATGGCAAAACTAGCAACAACGTTTACAAGCCTTGATTTGTCTGGGTTTGACTTAGATAATCACAAGAAGCAACACCCGGGGTACACAGGAATTAGCCGAGAAATGGTGGATTTTGCCTGTGCTGTACTTCAACAAAATCGTGTAGGGATTGCAGTCCGCTCAGTAAATGCAGCCCTCAAAGAAATTTACGGTTTTGGAGGCAGTACGGACGCAGTATGTAAATTGGTCAAGGAATGGCGATCGGATAATCTGTCACTCCTCAAGCAAGGAAAATCTGAAAAAGATTTAGCAACTGCATTGCTGGAAGCCGTAGATGATGGCTTACTCGATGAATCCGAAGTACCTGAAGAGTTTATGTCGGTGATGAAGCAAATGGGATTTGCCATTTACCGTCTCGCTTACCAAAAAGCGGATACTGTTATTTCAGGCGATCGAATGAAATCTCTGGCTCAGGAGAACGAAATTCTTCGGCAACAACTCAAAAATTATCCACAAGAGCAGTTTCAGTTAAACTTCTACAAGTCAGAATACGAACGCCAGAATAATGAGCTTCGTGAAGCGTACATGAATCTGAACAAGCAACAATTGGCAGATTCTGAAGAATTTCGTCAACAGTTAGATTTGCTCACCTCCGATCGCAACGAATTACAAGCAAAACTTACAGTTTCCGAACAACGTTTGCTGGAAGTTGCTGAATTTGAAATAGCAGCCCGCGATCGAATCTCTGAAATCTCTAAACTCAATGGGCAAATCGAAGCACGAGAACGTGAAGTTTCAAGCCTTCATGCTCAAATTCAAACTCTCCAAGCACAAGTTGGTGAGAAACAAGTCCTTGAATCTCAACTTGAACAAGTGAGAGCTCAACTCAAAGAAGCTTCCACAACAATCACTAACCTGCAAAGTCAACAGAAAGTTAGTGGGGCTTTACAAGTCGATCGAGTTTTAGATGATTCAGATGATGAGCTAGTCACTGATGCTCAGCTTATGGTGGAAAACGAAACACTCCATGCTGATTTGTCGGATGCTCTTAAAGAAATTGAAGATTTGAAAGCACGTCTCGCTGAAACTCAAGTCGCTCAATCTGAATCTCCCTCTGAATCTCAAGCTGAATTACTTCCTGAAATACTTCCAAAACTACTCCCTGAAGCAGTTTCAGACTTTGTTGACCCTCTTTTAGAACCCGTTAACTCTGACTCTGACTCTGACTCTGACTTTGACTTTGCTATCTCTGACTCTAATTCAGAACCAGTTGAGTTTATTGCATCTGTTGAACATCCAGCTAAGCCGTTTGAACCTGTTTCCAGAAACAAAAAGCAAAAAGTTTCTGTTGCTAAATGAGAAACAGAAACAAAACAGAAACCAAAAGCTCAGTAGCAGTTACTGTTACTGAGCTTAGAAAGGAGAATGGGTATTGCTAGAGAGCTAATAAGTGTTGAGTGACTCAAAAGCTCGATTGCTGGGTAAAGAGTAATTAGCAATTGATAATTGGATTAAAAACATGATAGATCAAAAGAAAGAAATTCAGCTAATGTTGATGGCCAGATTTCCTTTGCTGTGGGTAGTGAGCCCAGAAGAGGAAACCGCCGAAGAAATTTTGTGTGATATAGCAAAAGCTAAGGAAGGGCAAATCTATTTCTGGGATTTTGCCCGTGGCTGGACAGATAATGGCACAGCCAAAGGAAACCCGATGCAAGCCCTGGAACGGATCAGCAAAGCGCCGGCAATGGAACAAGTCACTTTGTTCGTCATGAAAGACATTGCGACTTTGATTGCACCAGGTGCGAATGGGCAGATAGCCGTCAACCAGCTAGCGATCGTCCGGGAACTGAAAAATTTGGCAGTAGCGATCGCCCGTGACCGTCGCTGTCTCGTCATTCTCTCCGACCAACTCCGAATTCCTCAAGAACTGCGCGAAGAAATTACGGTGGTAGATGTCTCCTTACCAGACATCGAGGAGATATCGAAGTTGCTCACTCGATTAGTGCCTCCCCCCGATTTTAAGCTCAACGCGGAACAACGGCAACAGCTCATAAAGGCTTGCCAGGGGCTGACTCGGTGCCGAATTGCCCGTGTCCTTGCCAAGTGCTTAGTTCTGGGAAAAGTTGATATTCGAGCCCTGGCTGCGGTCATCGAGGAGAAGCGCCAAACCATCCGGGAGACAGGCATCCTCGAATTTATTCCGGTTCAATCAGGTCTGGAGTCGATCGGCGGACTTGAAAATCTCAAGCAATAGGTAACAGTTCGATCGCGCTCTTTCAGCGACGAAGCCCGTGAGTATGGTTTGCCCAATCCCAAGGGGGTACTGCTGGCCGGCATTCAGGGTACTGGCAAAAGTTTATCGGCTAAAACCATAGCTGCTGAGTGGAAATTGCCGTTACTGAGATTGGATGTGGGGCGGTTATTTGGTGGCATTGTCGGGGAAAGCGAAAGTCGGGTCAGGCAGGTGATTAAGTTAGCAGAGGCGATCTCACCATGCGTACTTTGGATTGATGAAATTGAGAAGAGTTTTAGCAATAATCAGTCAGATGGAGATTCAGGAACAAGTAAGAGAGTGTTCGCAACTTTGCTTACCTGGATGAGTGAGAAAACCGCGCCGGTGTTTGTTGTGGCAACTGCGAATTAGGTCGAATTACTTCCGGCTGAATTAATCCGCAAAGGTCGTTTGGATGAACTATTTTTTGTTCATTTGCCCAATCAGTCAGAGCGCGAGCAAATTTTCCAAGTGCATTTGAAAAGATTGCGTGGTGTTGTCGAATCTCAAAAATTTGATACACAACAGTTTGCGATCAACACTAAAAATTTTTCTGGTGCGGAAATCGAACAAGTGATTTATGAAGCAATGCAAATTGGATTTAGTCGCGATCGAGAATTCATGGATGATGATATTTTTGCTGCGATTCACGATTGCGTACCGCTCGCTCAAATTGCTCAGCCACAGATTGAAGCGCTGAAAACTTGGGCAATTCGATCGGGCGCTAAATCCGCCAGCATTGCCGATCGGACTGAAATAACTACAAGTCCCTACTCTCATCTCTCTCCTCTTGAAGTTGACGAAAATTAATTGTCATGAAAAAGCGAAGCAAAAATAAATGCTTCGCTTTTTGGTTTTGATTTCTCAAAATTTATTCAGGAGACATGGCAGCACTTATTAAACTGTAAATTGCTTCATCTAAAGTTGACACATACCCATGCTTGTAAGTAGCTATCTCACTCTCATCTCCAAATGGAATTGGTTCGTCTCCCCATTGCCAAAAAAAGGAATCTTCCAATTCAATGATTTTTCCGTTGTGCAAATACATTTGAAAGCGATCGGACTTTTTAACAATTGTTTCGCCTGATAGAATTGTGATTTTTGTTCTTGTAAGTTGTCTCATGATTTTGATAATTTGCGAAATTTAATTACTTTATTGCGAAGCACCACACTAACCAAATCAAATGTACAACAAAGAATTTCAGCATTATGTTCATCCTCTGTCATCGATCGAAATCGTTGATACAGATGAAGGGAAAAAAGAAGTAATAAATAATTGGGCATTCGCTTCAGTTATTTGGTCAACCGCCCTCGCTGGCAACAAAAATGCTTTGATTTTGATTAATGAGGTATTTCCTGATAAAAGCAGAATTCCTTTACTACTTTTGCGTTCTAAGCAGGGAGATGAAGCAGCGATGAGAGATGCGATCGCCATTCTTGCCTTTGCTATTGATGACAAATTAGCCGAAGCATTTGAACCAAAAGGAAATTGAAATGGTGATGTAATGCTTCGCTGTAAGGAAGTGATATTTTGAGTTTGTGAGTCAGATTATGTCAAAAGTAAAGATGGATGCTGAAACACTCTTGCACAATTTGCAACACTTTGGTGGAACTGAGCAATATTACAAACATTGGCTTGGAATTCAGTACACCGATGGAGTCAAATATTTGGCTGATAATGCTCAATGTTATTGGTTAATTGATGCGATCGCTTCTCATCAGCCTTCTGCAAGGAAAAAACAAAGGTTAACCGAGTTTCAACTTTGGTTCCTTCATGTCGGAAATGCACATGAGTTTATTAAGCCCAAACGAGGCAATGCTGCTGTCTTGACTTGTTGGGAAGATACACCAACCCCCGAAACTAAACCTGCGATTATTCAACAGATACCAATTACTGATTTTCCCTTGCCTGAAATCAAGCTTTATGTACAAGCGAAAATTCTTCTGTTGCCACAGGAAAATTAAGCCATAAGAATCTGTCCAGTTCTCCAACACAGGAAACTGGACAGACAGTCAACTACCTAAATTATATAGGAGCCAATCAAATGAGTGACAACCAACAAATTTCCGAAATTACACTCGAAGAAAAGCAAAAACAACTGGAAGGATTGCAGGCAGATGTTGACAGAATTTTTGCTGAAGCAATCACTAATCAAATCTCAACAGCCGATTTTGCTATTGAGATTTGGGTAAATGCAGTGCAACAAAAAGCGCCTTATGTAGCGATCGCCAGTCGCATGATTCACCACAGCACAAATTTTCAGGGAGACGAAATGTTGCAATTTTTGCGATATCTAGCTAACAAAACTTTGGAAAAAGATGCTTCGATCGTACAATGGGCAGTCGATTTAATCAATCAAGGTTTAATTATCAATAACACCCTGAAAGAGGAAAACCAAAATGGCAAATTTGATGTGCAAAGTCTGTAGCGGTCAGCTAATGTTTCTTGGTCAGTTAGGATACTTGAGACATTATACTTGCCGAAATTGTGGGATTCATATTAACAAAAGTCCCAAAATTGTCCGAGACAAATTCGATAACATAATCTCAGTCAAATACTAATCATGCTACTCACACAAACCAAACAATGCGCTAATTGTCCGTGGAAAGTAGACAGAAATTTGAGCAAAATTCCTGGCTATAACCGGGAAAATCATCAAGCTTTGAAGGAGACGATCGCTAATCCAAATCAAGATGTGTTTGAACAGTTGACAAGTCCTAAAATCGCAATGGGTTGTCACTATTCCACTGATGAGAAAGTCCTTGAATGTGTCGGCTGGATTTATCACCAACTTCGGAATAATAATTTACTTCTGCGATTGGTACTGATGCGATCAGGTCAAATAAAAGACCTTGGAATTGATGGCGCACAACGGGCAACTTTTGCTGAAACTTTAACCGATTAACCCAACTTATCCCCAACTTACTCAGCCATGCAATATTACAGAATCGAATTTACCATCAACAAAGATGGCACTGTTACCGAAAAGGTGATTGCTTCCGGGGCTAATTGCACCGCTGTTACTCAGGAACTGGAAAAGGCAATGGGGGAAGTCCGATCGCAAGAACTTCTTCCAGAAGCATTAACTGAGACATTAACTGAGGAAACTACTGAGGATTCAACTTTATGGACAAATAGTTGATGAACTGCAAAATTCCTGGTTGTCTTAATCCCTTAACAAAGGGCAGAACTTACCAATGTGGTAAATGCAGTTCACAAATTTTTGCTATTGCCCGGTACTTTTCTCGTCCACTTTCAGAACTTTTAGGAGACTTAGAAAATGTCACATCTCAGTGTAATAAGAACCCAGATAAAGAATCCGATCGTCCTACAAGAGATTCTTCACAAAATGATTGAATCAGGACTTGATGGAATTCTTGCTGGAGCTTACCTTGAAACTAACACCCGTATTCATGACCCTTTCGGTAACAGTAAGCTAGCAGATTTTGTTATTCGGCGCAAACAAAGCTATCAGGGTGGTTACGATTTTGGCTTTAAGCGAATAGAAGGAACCGATGAATTTGAGTTCTTAACTCGTGATGGTTCCATCCATGCTGCTAAGCAATTTATGCAGCAACTTTTACCCTGGTACGCACGGGAAAATACTTTAGCAGTATTGAGGAGTCAAGGGTTCAATATTGAGTCTCAAACTGAAGAAAACGGTGAAGTCGTCATAGTTGCTGGTAAATGGTGTTAAACCCATACTGCTTCGCATAAGGAATTCAGAACTTTAATAGGAACAGAAACAATGATTTGGAATTTCACAACGAACGAAAAAGGAAGTAATGTAAGCCTTGAAATAAACGATTTCATTCACATTATACAATGTCTCGATCGTGCAGCAGATGCTTTGTTAATTACAACACGAACAACCGAAAGTAAATACGAAACAGAACCTGGAAAATTAGCGCTGAAATTAGTCAAACAGTTGGGTTATGATTCAATTGATTTGTCAGACAACGATTAATCGGTCAGGGCTTCGCCATAAGGAAGTGATGAAATACCATAGCGAGGAAACAGAAATGTCTCAACAAGAACAAGCTACTGAAGCAGAAATCCGAGAATTAAAGGATGGAATCAAGAAGATTGTGAACTGCGCCGGGGAACGAGGGTTGAATATCAGAGAGTTTGCGATCGAAATTTGGGAGAATGCGGTCTTACGAGATGTCCACTATTTAGCATTTTCAAGTCTGTTGTTAACAAGTGTTACAGGTCTAGAAGGAGAAGCTTGTTTTTTACACATTGAGGAGATGATAGCAGCAACTTTGTCGGGTGATTTAGAGACAAAACAGAAAGCTATAACTATGATGGCTGATGGATTAGTTGAGTATAATAAACCCCTCATTTAATTCAAGTCAATGCTTCGCTTTTAAGGTTTTGAGGAAACAATCAACACAGTTAACATTGATTGTTTCCCTCTCAAATAATTAACAATATGAAACACATTGTCGTCTTAGAAGTCATTGATGGAAAGAAAGTAACAGCAGAAGTCTTAGAGGAACCGCCAATGCTTTTGACTTGGTGGCAAATGTTTTTCTTGTTTAATCGTAAAACAGCTCAAGATTCGATTACGGAAGGTCGAATTATTACCTATATCTATATCGAGATATACGGTTGTGCTTTACGAAGTATCAAACTTTCAGAAGTAGTAGAAAAATTAGAATAAAAATCATGGGACATCACACAGAAGAAGCAATAGTAGACGAAGCTGCACGAATTCAAAAAGAGGTTGATAAAATCTTTGAAACGGCTCAATGGCTACGCCCCGGCTTACGCCTACGAATAACTGGAGTTTGGAACAATTTGCGGTCAAAGTGTTAGTTGGAGCGACAGATTATGACCTTGGATATTTCGCAATAGCTGCCCAACTCATTCAAAATGTCACACAAATTGATGGACAAAATTCGATCGAAATCCTCAAGTTTTTGATTTTCAAGGTTCAGCAACAGGACACTTTGAAGATTAAGCAAGCACAGGAAATGTTTTTTCGGGGATTGGTCATCAACAAAAATAAAGCTGAACAACGGTTGGCAGAAGAGAAACAGCAATAGCAAATCTTGAAACAAATCTCGAAAAAAACCTCAAATAAAACCTCGAAGAAAACCTTAAATAAAAGGAGAAATTAGCATGAAGACTACTTACAAAGCTGATGATTCGGTAGGACAACTAAAACTATCGATCGCACTCCATCTGATACCGAATCTGCCCCCGATTCCCTGCAAGGATTATCGGCTTATCGTAATAGATCCTCCTTGGGTCTATTCACTTCGGGAAACAGACAAAACTCACCGGGGCCGTTGCAGTTATCCATCTATGACCGAGGAGGAAATTCTCAATATGCCAATTAGTGCGATCGCCAGCGATAACTCTTATCTGCTGCTGTGGGTGACAAATAACCATCAAGCGCTAGGGTTCCGGTGCTTAGAAAACTGGGGATTTACTCATCGATCGACCTTCACATGGGAGAAGGTCACGAAGGATGGCCGACCTCACATCGGAATGGGTCACTACGGGAGGAATTGTACTGAGCACTTCCTGGTAGCTACAAAAGGCGAACCAGGGAGTTTTAGTACCCACGGTCTAACCAACATCCCGAATATCATTAGAGCGCGGAGACGCAAACATTCTCAGAAGCCGGAAGAGTTTTGGACGATCGCAAATCAACTGGCAGAAAAACTAGAGAATTGTGAGGAATTGGGGCAATTGTCGCAACCGTCGAGGATTGAGTTATTTGCTCGGCAACAACGCCCGAATTGGGATTCCTGGGGTGCTGAAGCTAATTTGCCTAAAACCTAATTCTTTTGAGGTTTCTGTTCTTAAGGTCTATTGGAATGATGTGAACAAAGACTGTCTTTCACTTGACTAATAGCAATTGAATACTTTCCCTAGTTTTTCAATGGAATTACTAGGGTCAAGTCTCTCCGTTAGTGCTTCGCTTTGAGATGTTGACAAAACAACTGCTTACTAGAAAGGAAAGTACCGACGATGACATCTAATGAATTGACAGATACTCAGAACGGATTTGTTACGGTCAGCGACTTCTATGCACATCAGCATGAGTCGATCGTCAACGCAATGAAAAATAGTGAGATTCCCCATCAGATAGAGTTTCATCCCCACAAAGCAGATGCGCTCTGGAGAGAGGGTGCTTTCAGAGTCTATGTTGCTCCAGAACATCTTGAAGCAGCCAGAAATTTGTGTAAATCGATCGAATTCGCTCCTGAAGCAGCGAAAATATTGCTTGGAATCCCAATTGAGTAATAGCGTAATAACTGGGTCGCTCCCAGTTTTCTCTCATGCCTTACTACATTTTGGTTACGAACGAACAAGAGATAGATGTCTACACCACTCGCGAAATGTTGACACCAGAAGAAATTCAAGATTTGGTTGGCATCGAAGGAGAGCCAGCCACTTTTGAAGTGCTAGATTCTTCTAACTTCTCTGATCCCAAGATTGTCATAATTTGTGATGATGACCTGGAACCGAAAGCGCTGAAACCGACTTGTGTAACTAAAAACGGAGACGTGATTTTCGGTCAGGTAGTTATTCTCGGAACTAACAACTCACTCTTAGATTTGTGTTTGCTAAATCTTGAACAAGTAAAAATGGTGAAAAAAGAACTCAAACTGCACCAAAAACCACCTAAGCCAGAACACGGTTTTAGTGCTTCGCTGTGAGATATTGATTGGTTTTCTGTACTACCGTTAACTGGAGCCAGCATGACACGATTTTACGTCTTAGTAAACTCAACAGGAATTGAAGAAGTAGCAGCAACTGAAATGCCACAAATCCCCGAAATTCAAAAGCTTGTAGGGATTCCAGGACAAGAAGCCTTCTTTGAGGCGGTCTACCACTGTTATTCTGACCCGTCACTAGCGGTTTTGGTTGACGATGACTTCTTGCGGAAGGCTCATCAGCCAACTATGCTTACTCCAAAGCGCGTCATCCTTCAGGGACAAGTTCTCGTTGTGGCGATCGATCCACAAATTGAAGATTTCTGTCTGTTGACTCAGAAGCAGGTAGAGCTTGTAAAACGAAAAACCAAACTCTATCAAGCAAATTTACGTTAGCTATAACAAAATCATGCCCCTCATTCTGGGGCGTGATGGCAACTCAAAGAAAATCAAACTTTATCTCACTGTTTCTTGTTTCTTAGATTGTTTCTGGTAACGTTTCTTGTAATGTTTCTGGTAACGTTTCTTGTAATGTTTCTAATGCTTCACTTTGGTTATCTAACACTTTAAGAGCGCATATCTGGGTCGCTCCCAGAAATCCTGAATGTACGAAGAATGCAAAATAACCTTTGGTAGATTGTTGTGGAGTGCTAGGCGTTATCACAGACTGAGCCAATGTGAATTATCTCAAATAATTACCTCAAAATATGGCTCTCTCGATTATTACCAACTTTCAAAAATTGAGAATGATCGTCTCGAAATACAGTCGATCGACTATGATTGGCTTATTCCAGCAATAGCCGACTTATTCGGTGCCGACATTGAATGGTTGGAACAAATTCGATCGCAAACAGAGCCAGAACCATTGGATTGAGTATAGATAGAGACACAGAAAGAAACCCAAGAAATTGAGAAATATTTTGGTGAATATCAGGAAGCTGATCAGATCGGCATTCAAATCGAAGAATTTGAAGGCAATACTAAAAAGTCACACTAATGCTTCGCTGTAAGGTGGTGTTGCTTTTCTAAATGCTATGAACTTAAAAGAATTAGTTCGGTTTCTGAAATATGAAGCCGATCTCCCTAACTTTTTCCAGACTTCTGCCAATTACTACCAGCAAAATCAAACACTACCTTCGGAAACTGAAAGTCAGAAAATCAAGGTAGCTTTAGCCGTCAGCGATCAAAAAGAAGGTCAGCAGCCAAAGAGTAATGATCCACTCTATCAGCAAGCCTATCAAATCGCTCAGTCTATTTAATTGGAGCTGATAAGATGGAAGGCATTAATATTTGGTCTGGCTCTGATATTGGGATTGGTGCAGCTTTGACCAATCCCACAGAGCTAGCTTTCCGAAAGAACAAAATCAAAAATCATTACCCGGTAACATTCAAAGGCGTGAATTTCCGTGATGCTGAATCTGCCTATCAAGAGTACAAAAGCCCTGATATGCAGGAATCGATCGAGATTATGACGGAAATCATTGTCTGCAAATTACAGCAACATCCGCGACTGTTTGAAGAAATTACCAAACGAGGCGGTGTTGATTGGCTTAAGCGATGCCGTCACATTGTTGGAATCAGAAATAGTCGCTGGGAAGGCTACGGATTGGAAAGCAATTTCATCCTGTGCTTGATATTTGCGTATCAACTGTGTAGTGAATAGCGCGCCGTTTGAGAGCCCGCTGCTTCGGCGACTTGGGTTGGGCTGCGTCCGATACGAGCCGTCTGGCACCATGAACCCATCGACTGTAATGGAACCTATTTGCCCGATCGCCCCCCAGTCCTTCTAGCTCGGCTCGGTTAAGGGCAGACCGGCTCTAAAAATCAACTCGGCAGTCAAGTTCAACTCTGGGAAAGCCAGCGACTCAACTCGGTCATCTCCCCGAAACAGGCTGATTTGATACTCGCCGTCAACCAACTGGCAAACCGTGAGCGTGGGTTGTTTGGGAGTGCCGATGAACTTGCGACCGCCCAAACCGAGGTAGTCCACAATCCAGTATTCGGGGATGCCCATTTCTTCATAGTCGGCAAATTTGAAATGATAATCATCCCGCCAATTCGTACTGACTACCTCTACAGCCAGCCGCACCGAAGAACCCATCGTGATGATGGACTCCCTTTCCCAGCGCGGTTCGTTTGCCAGAGATGCTTGATCTAGGACAATTACATCGGGCTGATAACCAGCCTCATCGCGAGTGGGTTTAAGCAGGCAGTCACCGGGGATGGAGTAGGGTAATTCGCGTTGGTCAATTTCAACTCCTACTTTTAAGCTGATAAAACCTGTAACACCGGAATGGCGGCCAGTTCCTAAAGGCATTTCAACAATTACTCCATTGTGCAGTTCGTAGCGGCGAATAGAGTTCTCTGGATACCAGGCTGCGAACTCATCAAACGTGATTGTTTGGGGGATGGTTTGGGGGATTGTTTTGGTTTGGCTCATAACATTTTCATGGTGGACATTAGGTATGCGATCGATCCTATGATTTCCGGTCGTTTTCAGTTTCAGGGCGATCGTTCCGCTGATTCTGTTCTATGTACTGTTTGACCAAATCAATCAGCACTTCATTCATATTTTTTCCGTTCAACGCACAAATAGCCTTGAACCGCTCTCGAAGCGTTCTTGAAGGAAATGTGACTTTCAAGGTGGGTACTGGTTCTGTAGTTTTTCGGTCGGTCACTGGGATATCTAACGCAATTACTTTATATATCCCAGACTACCCGTTAAAGCTCGTTTTTTGCTTAATGGGTCAATAGGCGCAAACGGGATGTTTGCATCAAATATCCCGTATGAGTTATCATACACCCACGAACGCCTGCAAACCAAGCAGAAGCATAAAACAGTTATCTGTACTCCCGATTCGGTTGCTTCACTAAGTTTTGTTAGCGTCAAAAAACCAAAACCACACCCCGCCCCCTCTGACTCGCAATCTCAAAGGGCGGGGTGTGGTACTCACAATGGAGATTTGCTCTATGTTCGCAGATTATGGGCAACCATCGCAACCCGCCCAAAGCTTTGTAGAAATACCCAATCCCCGCGTTACCACCGCAGTGGGACGCATGGAAGTGACCAACGTTCGTTCTGAAACCGTCACCGGTTGTTTGTTGGATGATCAAGATAATTTGCTCAAGGAAGACGGACAACCGATTTATGTGTGCGTCCGCAAATCAGAGATTTTTTGTGCCATCGAACGAGCCAACGTGATTAGTTGGTGGCAACTGGAGGAGCAAGGGATTGCGGGACACACAACGCCCCGAAAATATTCCCTAGAATCCCTAATCAATCGATTAGATGGACTCAAATTGGATGAACTGTACGTTTTACGAAGCTTCGTTGCTTTGGAGAGCGACCCATTCCAAGCATATTCGGGAAGCGTCAACAACGACTTATCCCACTTGCAAGCTTGGTTTCCGACAGTGCGAGTTCTCGATCGGGTGGAACAAAACCAACTAGCAAGCGCTCTGTGCTGGCGAATAGCTAGCGACTCCAACGCATCAAGCGCACCATCTCCAGGCGACGGGAGGAACGATTAATTCTTGAGTTGATAGAAGATACCGTCTAAAATTTCTCTCTTAGTTTAGTTAGTGAGTTGAGTTTTTGTTGATGCGCCAATGATGCAACCTCTAACTAATCGCAGAATCCAACTAACTAATTGGCAGAAAAATTGGTAACAACTTAGTAACCACTTAGTAACCACTTTATTGCAATGCTGGCGATAGTTTCAACTGTATCAAAAGCGATCGCCAGTTTCTTCCATAACATCAGTGAGGTATGCTATGACCAACGGCAACGGACTAAATGGCGATACGCCTAACGGCGACACGCTCCAGCCCGATCCAATACAAAAGTTAACAGAATATGTCGAATCTGTGGAAATTTCTCTGGAAATCCAGGAGGATAAAACAGACGTTATTGAAGACCAGGTGGCAAATCTGACCGAGCAGATAACCGAGTTAAAACAACAAGTGAAAGATATCTATGGAGATGAATCAGACTGGGAACGTATGTCAAAGACTTGACGGACTTATCGCACGCCGTCAGGAGAAAAACCGATTGCAACGTTCCAAACTGGAGCGAACCCAGCGCTTGCGAGATGAAGCTGCTTTGACCCGACCTTTTAGAAAGTCACCTTTGCTTGACTTCGTTGATGATTTGGTACACCGTCCGCCGAACCAAGAACAGATGCGCCAGCTCAAGGAACTACTTCTAGAAGAACAGAAGGCGATCGCTAAACTGATTGCCCTAATTGACCAACACCTAGATTGAGGTACTCTCCTGATTGAAGCTGAGGTAATGCTTAAAAGATGTTATAAGGCGGTCAATAGATACGCCTTTTCATCTTTTTCAGAGCGCCAACCTGAAAGTTGTTCAAACTTTAAAACTAAATTCTACAGTATTTTAATACTTTGAACTGATTAATTTATTGCACCTAACTGATAATAGGGCAGCTCAATAGTTAACGAAACCAAGGTAATTTATCAGGTGACAGGTAAGAATGGCGAACCTAAAACCTTGGTGCAACATGATATTATAAACAGTTAGTTTTCTAAAAAGAGAGCCGAAGTAAGAGGAATGGTGAAGCGGAATTAGTTATTTTAATGTGCAGACAGTAACGCTTGTTTGATAAAATAATTAGATTGTCGTTTAGTTTTGCAGCGGGCGACCATCCCCCAATCTGGGGATTTCCTATTTTGATTATCCTCATTAAAAAAGCAGGTGGCGTAGGCTTTACAATACCGTAAATCGAGCTATTTTGAATATGTTCTTTTGATATCGAGCTGTCAAACATGGAACTAACCAAATATAGTTGGTGGGGTGAATATAACGAACCACCACCGCACCTGAAAACTAAAAAGCAACTCGGTGAACTTGGTTTATCGCCCCTAAAACCTTCAGGTGTTATCGAAACCCGGAAATACGATGTGTTTCTCTACGATATCCACAATCCTGAATGCTGCCGACCCAAAAGAAAGCCATCTCCCAAACAATTGGAAACCCTAGCTGCCAACCGTCTAAAAGCTCAAATTAAGCGGGATTATCAAGAGTGGTATCGCGAAGTAGGTTTCATAGAAAAAGATAGGGTAAGGGCTGTGCTGTGGGCAAGGGAGCAATTAAGCCAGAACGATTGGGTGATTCTGGATACTGAAACGACGGACTTATACGATGCTGAGATTGTAGAGATAGCAATTATCGATCGCACAGGACAAACCTTACTCGATACTCTCATCAAACCTACAATTCCCATCCCCGCAGAAGTAACAGAGATTCACGGGATAACCGATGAAATGGTAGCGAGTGCTCCAAGTTTTCCCACAGTCTATCCCCGCATTGTTGAAGTCCTGAAAGATAAACGGATTTTGATATACAATGCCGGATTCGATATCAAAATCTTGAATTACTGCTGTCAGTTGCACGATTTACCCAGTTTGATGTTAACAAAGCGTTCCGAATGTTTGATGGAATGGGCAGCGCAATGGGTCGGAAACTGGAGCTATTATCATAAAGATTATCAGTATGTTCCTCTCAATGGAAACCACCGAGCGCTGGAAGATTGCACGGCAGCTTTTCAATTAATTAAAAAGATGGCAGCGGATTCGGAGCGCATCAATTGTCCCGTGCCTGTTCCCCAACAAAAGTCATGATATCCCAATCGATCGCATCATCAGGGAACAGCGATAATTGCCCCGGCGATACGTTGGACTGCCTGCGGTTGTGGTACGACAGGTGACACGCGGTACACAGAGCGATTAAGTTTTCTGGGCGGTTGTCCTCCGGTATCCGATTGCGATGGTGCACCGCCAAAGTTAAAGCACACCGTTCGGATTTGGTTAAGCCGCTTTGTTTGCCAGGTCGGAGGCATTGTTGATGGCACTTAGCACAACGCCAGCCCGCGTTTTCTTTCACCGAGAGCGCAATCTGTTGCCAATTGTCGGGATACCTCTTGGGTTTTGCCATAGTTCAATTCTCACAATTGGCACGATCGCTTTTGCTGTATTTATAGACTAGGAATTCCTCTGCTGTTTGGATTCCCAGTGATTTTTCCAATAGTCGTTAAACTGGTCAAAGGTGTAAGGTTCTGACGGCAATAACTGGGTTAAAGAGGAGTAGCAGCGATCGATCAGAAGCTCCTCCCATTTGTTTGCGTACTCTAGGGATAAGGAATCACCATCAGACCAATCCCTGGCGTTCAACCCAGTTTTTAGATGGGAAAACTTCCGCCACTCGTGCTGTTCAAAAGGAAGTCCTAAGTCTTCAATCACAGAGCGAATTGCACGCCAAAGCACGAAGCCCTTCTCCCTTGGAACCAAAGGACGTACCCCACACATTGAGAACTGCTGTAATTTGAAAAACTGAATTTGGTTCTCTAAAAAATGCGATGAAAGTGCTGGAACTTTCTGGATGATCGCGGTACAAGTGTACAACTTTTAAGACGCTATCGGGATTGTCCCGCATCAGTTTTAAGATTGCGCCAATGCCGGCAGTAGTACCGGGCGGTGAAGGTATGACGAGATTAATTAAGCTCACGGTTGCTCCTGGATGTACTAAATATTCTGATGTTTTAGCTGTTCAACGACCAAAACGGTAAAAATAATTGAAGAACTAATCAACTTTAGCGCTTGGCAAAAAGCTCAGCTTGCGGATAACCGAACTTAGCCAGTCGTAATTGCTGAACTGTGGCGCGACCCTCAGCGCTCGATCGCCAAGTCATACCATTTTTCTAAAGTTATGCTAGAGTTACATGAAAAGTAAAGGAGAACATTAAAATGTCTGGGCGTCCTCATAT
>NZ_JAUBRI010000083.1:0-21749 GCF_036701795.1 Microcoleus sp. N9_A1 | reverse complement strand
TTGAATTGCCCATCAAGTGCGATGCCTGCGGCTGGCTTCGCCTACGCGATTTTTTCGAACTTATTCAGCAAGCCCTAGTTATTTTTGCAAGAGGTCTAATACTCTAATCTACGTTGCCGGCCACACAACCTTGGCGGTGAATATGGCGTTAATTGCCACTTCTTCCCCAGTTTTTATTGTACTTATGTCTCGTATCTTTTACGGAGAAACTATCTCGTTAACGCGCGCTGTCGGTATTGCGATCGCAGTCAGCGGTGTTGTACTGTTAATCGCGGGAGGCTCGTTAGAGAGGCTGCTGAGTATTTCGTTTGCGATCGGCGATTTGTATATGCTGTTAGCATCTATCATCTTTGCTGGCTACACGATGCTGGTAAAGCGCAAGCCGCCCAACCTGCGGATGACAACTTTCACTTTATGCACTTTTAGCTTGGGGCTGTTGTTTTTATCGCCCTTCTATGCGCTGGAATGTTGGATTTATCACCCTGTGGTGTTCAATCCTTCGATCGCCCTGGCGTTACTTTATGTCGGGGTTCTGTCATCGGTGGTGGCGTTTCTGGCATGGAATCAGGCGATCGCCCTAATCGGCCCGAACCGCACAGCCTTAATCTATTACCTGATTCCGGTGTTTAGCGGTATTGCTGCGTGGCTGTTTCTCGATGAAGCGATTTCGTTGGTGCATATTTTTAGTACATTGGCGATCATCTGCGGCATTATTATTACTAACCGGACTGAATCAAGCCTTGCCGAAATCAGGAACATACCGAAAAATTGAATTATATTATCTCAGATAACATGACTATCATCAAATTTGTAGTGAGGACTTCAGTCCTTTCATCAGCCTTTTAGTCGATCGGGACTAAAGTCCTTACTACAAAAGATCGCTACATATTGCACTAACTCAATTATCTGATTACTTTGGCAGCGGTGCCAAGACTTTCTCAGCATGACTCGCCGCCACCGCCGCAAATAAAGCCTCATAATGATTCAAAGCTTCCTCAAATCCGTAATTCTCAACAGCATAATTTCTACCTTGCTCGCCCAACATATTCACCCGATCGGGATTTAAGAACAAATCCTCCACAGCATCAGCCAAAGCCTCCGCGTCTTCCGGCGCTATTACAACCCCGCCACCGCTTTGCTGGATTGCTTTATGGGCTGTACCAGTTTCGGGAACCGACGCCAAAATTGCCCGGCCGCTGGCGAGAAGTAATTGAATTTTTGAAGGCATATTGAAGTTAGTGACACGGCGCTTTTGTACAACTAAACTAATATCCGCAGCAGCTAACAATTCCGGCAATTTTTCTCGCGGTTCAAAGGGTAGCAACATTACATTAGTAGCTTTATAAGTTTCGCAATCTTTTTGCAAGCGCGCTAGTGCTGTTGATTCTCCGACAATTACAAAAGCGATTTCGGGTATGTGTTTCAAACGGGCTGCTGCTTTGACCACTGTTTGCAAGCCTTGAGTGAGGGCAATATTTCCAGCATACAGAACTACAAATTTGCCCTTGAGTTTGTGAGTTTCTCGAAATGAGTTATTTTCCTTGGGTAAGGGGCGAATGAAATTAACATCGACCCAATTGGGCACGCAAACTATTTTTTCCGGGGGTACCCCCTGAGAGTGCAATTTTTTGATAAAACCGCTGTCGATGACGCTGACTTGGCTGGCTGTGCAGTATGCCAATTTTTCTAAAGCGTCAGCAATGCGAACTAGCAGTCCGTTTTTTTTGACCAAGCCGACGCGCACGGCTGCTTCTGAGACGATATCCTGTACGTTGAGGACGATCGGGCAAGCGCGAATCCAGCCGTAAAAGGCAACAGGGACGCAAATCGGTAAAGGGGGCATTGTCGAGAAAATTACGTCGGGACGCCAGCCGCTGAATGCTTGGACGGCGCTGGAGACGACAAAACTGCCGTCTAGCACAAGTCGGTCTAGGAGGCTGGGGTGGGGGCCGTTCACGCGCAGATAGCTGCGCTGAATTGTGACGCCGTTGTGTTCTTCGGTGAGGTAAAATTTGCCCTGATATTGCGGATAAATCCGGCGCTGCGGATAGTTGGGCATTCCTGTGACGACTCGGACTTGGTGGCCGCGCTTGACTAGGCCTTGCGCTAGTTCTGTCATCAGGGGGGCAATGCCGATCGGCTCTGGATGGTAATTATAGGAATAAATTAGAATACGCATAATATTTAGTTTGAAGCAAATTGTCCTGCAGCCGCGTGCACTCGCAGAATTGCAGAGGATGTGGTTGGGTTCCGGGTAGGACAATAGGGGGCGAGGGGGATCTTCCACCCCTTGGGAAAGAAGCCGCCCTGACCGGGCGGGTATCGCCCCCTCATGTAATGTTTTTTCGCATTACCAGGCAGTTGCGGCGATCGTCGGTACGGATATAGCGAAGATCGTCTGTGAGCTTGTACATGAACACCAGTCCCCTTTCTCCTTCTCTGTCCAAAGGATCGCGCTGCTCTTGCATAATCGAGTGCAGCTTTGCTTCTAAGTTGAAGGGTTGACCCCTGTCCCAAATCCTAATTTCTAAGTAATCGGCAAACACTTTTACCTCAATGTCTATGGGCGTCGTGGGGGGCAAGTTCTGGTGAGCGTGGCGGACAGCGTTTGTAAAGCCTTCGTTGATTATCAGCCGGCACTGCCACCAGAAATCCGCTGGCAGCAGGGGCAAAACGATATTCTCCAACCATTCCAAAACGGATGTTAAAGCATTCAGGTCTGTTTCAACCTGAAGGTGCGGCTCGGCCTTTGGTTGCTTGTCTTTCATCTTTCTTCCCCCTGGTCGGCCCCCACCACCGCTGTACTCAGCGCCGGAGGGAGAGGAAAAGGAGGGCAAGGTCTTGGCAACATATTAGTTAAGTCAAGCTTGAGTTGAAGAAGCCCGTTTGGCCTCAAGGTGAGCATTCCTTTCGCACCATTTACTCGCACAGCAAATGAGAGACTTCCGATACTGTAACCCGCCTTGGTAGGGCGTTTAAATTGAAAAAATTCCCGATTCAGCTTGCGAGGAGTGATTTTAGCTTCCACCCTGTTAGCAATCGGTACTTGTCTAAACATACGTTAGTTTTTGTCGTCATCAAAAACCCTGGTGGCGTAATTCGAGCATGACCAGAACTGCCAAATTGCTAATTCGTAGTTCGATCGCATATCTGGCAACTAGCTGCCCATTTTTTCGGTGTGAATTTTAACACTTAATAGCACCTTAGCGATCGCTACCGAGTCTGCTTAACTAAATATCGAATTCTAGTTCCAGCAGCCCCTCGGCAACAGCACCCGAGAGTTCAGCAATGAGTTGTTTAGGACTCCTACACAGCACCGCTATTTTTGTTAAACAGGACTGTTATGGTTTTAACAATTAGTTTCAAGTCATAGATCAGGCTCCAGTTTTCTTGATATTTTAAATCTAAACGGATGACATCTTCAAAATCGCGGACTTGAGAGCGACCGTTGACTTGCCATTCGCCAGTCATCCCGGGCTTGACATCCAAACGCTGCCACTGAGGGACTTCGTAGCGATCTACTTCGTCTGGAGTAGGCGGTCTGGTGCCGACTAGACTCATTTCGCCTTTGAGCACGTTCCAAAACTGTGGCAGTTCGTCGAGACTGGTTTTGCGTAAGATGCGCCCGACTTTGGTAATCCGCGGGTCGTTGTCATTTTTAAAAAATGCGCCAGAAGCCTGGTTTTTGATTTGGGCTTTCATGGCTTCGGCGTTGGTACACATCGATCGAAATTTCCAAATCTGAAATTTTCTCCCCATCCAGCCGCAGCGGGTTTGTGCAAAAAATATCGGGCCCGGATCGTTGATGGTGATGGCTGCGGCTATGGGTACGAGTAAAATTCCTGTAATCACCAAACCGACTATTGCTCCAACGATGTCTATCAGCCGTTTGACCAACGATTGCACTGAGGGGTGCGTCATCGGTAGCTGATTGTCCGGGGAGTTGGTCTCTGCCGGAGTTGAGGTGGCAGGGGTCTGCTCGATCGTCAGCACTTGATCTAAGCTGGTGAGAGCGAATACAGCCATTACCTGCGGCTTCAGGCTGCGAAGCACCAAGTCGCTGCCGCGCTGTTTGGCAAATTTGAGATTGCTGACTAAAGCACCAATTCCGCTACTGTCAATAAACGTCGTGTGAGTGAAGTCTAGGACAATTGTGCTGGGAACGGTGCTTTCAGAGAAAAGTTGCTGGCAGGTTTTTTTGAAGTTTACGGCTTCAAGTACGCTCAAGCGCACGGGTATGTGAACCGAGGGAATCTCGTCGAAGTACGTAACCCGAAAATTTTCTGCCTCTGGGATTTGGCTGACCATGAAGTCCTAGTTTCAAATTTCAAACTGATATCTTTAACCTATTCTGTCCTACCCGCTCCACCTTTACCAAATATTGTTTTTACCACCGGGCTAGCTTTATCGCAACTTTACAAAAATGTCAAAAAAGCTTGTTGTCGATCGTCCCGATATCGAAGGCCAAGGTAGAATCTAGTCTACCAGTCCCTGTTTTGGCGGAAAAATTTTGAACGCAGCCGCCGCCCAACTTTCACCTTTGATATCATATCCGTTCGATTGACCGCAATAAGCAAGGTTTGTAGTGCGGACTTCAGTCCGCTCTCAGCCCGAGGACTTGCATCGGACACGGGCGATCCGTTTTTGTTCTGGTAATCCACCGGACATGATATGAATCAAGATTTGTATCGGTTCAGCCCGATTAATTTTGTCTGGAAAAATTCCGATGTCTGTCTTGTAGCGGGATACCAAGCGCAGTTAACGCTTAACAGTTAACTAGAAAGTCAAGAGTTAACCGTTAACTGAAAAATCCCCCCACCAAACGTCGGGGGATGAGGTTAAGAATTGTAGACGTTTTCTGACTGGGAGGTTTCGCGGGTGATGGGTTTGACTTTGGCTTTGGCCTTGGCTGCGTTGCGTTTGAGGGCCTGGAGACGAGCTTCGTATTTAGCCCGCTGCTGTTTTTTGGAGGTTTGCTCGATTAAGGTTTTTAAGGCGCTGCCGAGGCTTTTGTAGGCGTTTGGGAGAGTGTAGCCGAAGCGGGTTGCCAGGGCGAGGGCTTTTTCGTCAGCGTCTACTGCTTCTTTTAAACTTTTCTCTCCGTTGTTTTTTTGGTAAAGTCTCCAGCCGGAGACGCCGCACAGGGATAGGGCCAGTAACAGCAGCAAGCCGTCTTGCACCCAAAGTTCGCCGACGGCGCCACCTAAACCAATGGCGAGGGCTGCCATTTCCCAACCGTCTCTGGGGATGGTGTCGTTTTGGATTCTGGCGACTTCGTGCCAAAATAGGAGGTTCCGCTGATCCATTGCTAGCTGTTCCCAGCGGATCAGGTCTATTTGGATTTCTACCTGGTCTTTGCCTATTTCTTCGCTGCGGATCAGGGTAGGATTAACTTCTATTGTTTTTTCTACTGTTACCCAACTTTGGAGTTCAGGGGGCAGTATATTTTTCAAGCGCCGGATCTCACTCATCTCGGCTCTTGCTGTAGAGGTTGCATAGGATGTCATAGCTCCGGCCTATTGATTTTCCAAAGGTTAATATGTGTCTATTTCTGGAGTATAGCAAACCTTTAATCAAAATCTAGTCGAGTAACGGGGGTCGATCGACCAATACTTGCAATTTTACTTGATTTTACTCTCTGGGGGCGATCGCAACTGCCTGCTCGATCATTTCCTTTGGAGTATTTCAGCGACGGACTGACACTCATTTAAGGGATACAGTACCAGTTATCCTACTGCTATTTTTGGCTTCTGCTTTGATAATTTTTTGGGGCAAAAATAGCGTTTTTTGTGAATAACTTATCGCTGTTTTCTCTATTTTTATACCTTGGCTTTCTGCCAGGTTAATTAACCGCTTTCAATATTCGATAGTAACTTGACCAAGATTTAAATATTACATCATAATTCTACCTCAAATATCTTTCTATTTCTGATATATTTTGGTTTCGAGTTGAGATAGGAACTCGATGGGTTGCGGAGATCTGTTGAGCCGTGATATTTTAACTTTAATTCCGCGATTCCCGGCAAAGCATTTTCTGTGAGTTTAGGCAACAAAAATTGTTGAAAATTCTAATCTTTTTTCTATTTCTCGATAACCAAATCCTTTTAACCTGAGTTAAAGAGCTTGCGCTTTATTCCATTTTATGATGTTTTTATATGCGATCAAATCTTGCAACTCTTCTAGTTGTTCCTCTATCTTATCTTTTTTTTAGGTTGCTGATTAACGGTATGAACCAACTTTTTCCGGAAGTTACAAAACTCACGATACTTGGCTTATGGCAATTCCGAACTATTCAATTCATACCTGTATTAAGCAACGCCAAATAATTAAAGTGACTTGAGAAGACCGCTTTCTAACTGATAAATTGCTGCCATGATTCCGGTTTCAGGATTTGTGAGCAGTGACTTTTTGACATCTTTCAAGTATTCTACAATGTGTTCCCGCAAAATTGGTCTTTCCACTTTGACTGTGTGATTATAATCCCACAAATCCCAGATGATAATCCCGATACCGACAATCGGATCGATTAAACCTACTCCCAACTGACTAGCAACTGTACCGCCTGTTTTTGTGGCTACCTTGGCGGCGGCTTTGCTGGCAACTTTGGCGGTAACTTTGCTGCCAACTTTAGCTGCTACTCCCAAAATTAAGGGTTTAGCAACTAAGTAGCCACTGCCGCCAACTAATACTTTTAACGATAAATTAGAGACGTTTCCTTTGTCGCTAATTGTGGTGGCAATATCGTTCAGATACTTGTCCCACTGTACTTGCGGTATCTTATAATTGTTTTGAACTACTTTCACATTTTTGCTAACTTCTGATATGTACAAATTAGCAGTATCTTGAGTGATTAATTGAAATCGCAGTTGAGCATTTTTGGGTACCAGCACGCGGTTAGCAAATTCTCTTTGAAAGTCTTCAGTTAATTTTTCGGAAACAGCTTGAGAAGCTGCTGTCATATCAAATCTGTTGAGTACGGCAGATTTTACGAAATTAAAAGGTACGGTAAACTCCATCTTTTTTTGATTGAAGTAATCGAAGTACCAATCGAGGAAACTATTGTCTAGTCGTGCAATTACTTCGGTTTCCCATTTGTCCAATTCTTTTGAGGCGAAAGTTTCGGCTGTTGTATGGGATTGTTGGATGGCGTTTTTAACGTCTTGGTTGACTTTGCTAAAATCGTGCGGCGGCGAGACGACAACTGCTGTGGTTCCGGTATTTGTTAGTGACTGGGAAATTAGAAAGTTACCTAATAGGGGAATCATGACTACTAAAATTACGATCGTCCAAATCATCGGTGTCACAGTTTTGATAAACTGACCGATAACTCTGAGACGTTCTGTTTTCTGTGAATAGGTAGTTTTTTCGTTGTCTTGACTCATGGCGGTTCTGCAAGTGATGAGAATGGGGGGCTAGTTTCGATTATAGGCGGCGTTTCCTGAATTGTGTTGCGGGCGATCGGGCTGGGATTCTGGAAGGGTTGGGGAATAAGTGCGATCGCTCACACAGTCTTATTATAGCAAGCTATTTTTCTGAGCGTACTCAAATACCAAGTTCTGTATTATTGTTAATTCTCATTTGTGAAAAGAGGCTGTTAAGTTTCATTTCTGAAGTGGTATGCTTCTGTAATTTCCTGTTATATTACCAAAATAACTGGTAATACACAATCTTCACAATTAAACGGAGAATCCCTATAAAACAAACCATTCAAGAAATTTACTGCGATGAATCAGGTTTCACTGGTAACGATATTCTTGACAAAGAAGCCACTATTTTTGCTTATGCAAGTGTAGCAATTAACCATGAAGAAGCTACAGAATATGTAAATAATATAATTCAAAAATATAAGCTACAAGGTGGCGAATTAAAAGGTCGAAACCTTCTTAAATATCCCAAGGGTCAAAAGGTAATAGCTGAGATATTGATAAATTTTAAGGATCGCATAAAAGTAGCTGTTTATCATAAAAAATTCAACTTAGCTTGCAAATTGTATGAATATATATTTGAGCCAGTTTTATCAGAAAAAAACTCTCTATTTTACCATATAAAATTTCACCGATTTATCAGCAACATTTTATATGTAGAGTTTGTATGTCAGAGCGCGGATGCTGAAAAAATATTTAGCGATTTTCAGAAGCTTATGAGAAGTTTGGAGGACACAGAACTTAACTATCTTTTTAGTTCTTCAAAAACACCTGATATTTCGCCTATACTCGACGGCATAAAGACTTTCTGTATTCATCATAGGGATATAATAAATCAAGAATTAAACTCTTTACAAGGAACTGATATAGGCTAGTGGATTTTAGAGCTTTCGTACCCGGCTTTGTTGTCTATTCTCTGTGACAGGGGAAAAGAGTTTAACCAACTTAAAGTTTTTTGTGATGTTAGTAAACCACTCAAAGAAAACAATAGACTGTTCGATCCTATGATTGGGATAAAGGATAAGATTGATATGGACTTTTTTCAAGGAGTAAAAGAACCCTGTACATTTAATCTATCCCAAGAAGTTCAATTTGTGGAATCCGATAAATTTCCGGGCATACAAATAGCTGATGTTGCTGCGGCTGCTTGTGCCTATGCTGCTAGAGAAGGTGTCAACCAAAATACAGAGAGCTGGATAGAGCATATACCCGGTATTATAGGTGGCAACTCAGTGATTCCTGATTTGAGTTACACCGACCCACATACATTTGATGCGACCAGAAATTATATGTTGTTAATATATTTGGTGGAGAAAAGTATCAATAAACAGCCATTGCTTGATGGAATAGAAGAGTTTTTATCGGCGGTTACTCATGATTTAAGTCTCAATCCGAGCAATCGGATAGCTACTATTGCCGAGAATTGTCAAAGCGACGCACCCTACTTTAACTTTTAGCAGGTAAAGGAATCTCATCGCCACACTCATAAGCAGTCTCTATCCACAATTCTCTAGCTTCTTCAATGTTCTCCATCGCTTCCAACAAAGTTTCCCCCACAGACATACAACCCGGAAGGTCTTTGATTATCGCTGTATAACCTTCAGGTTCCGGGTGAAAACTGATAAGATATTTCAGGCTCAAGTAATAATTTAGAGATTTAAGCTTGACTTTCATCATCAATAACTTAAGCCACTTGCTCAACATTGAGCCGCCCTTCAACCCGCTCATATTCATCTTCAAGGAGCCAAAGCCTTGCTTCCTCATAGCTAGAACAAGCAAAAACAATCTTATAGTCTTCAGTCGGGTCGAAAATGCAAAAATTATTTTTATCATCACCGAGCAACATCAAAACATAAGGAGGGACAGAGGTAGGGTCAACCCATATTTCTGTAAACTGCCAGTTATTTGCTAGGTTGGGTACGGGGGATGACATGATATTTATCTCCTATCACTTTAATTTCACCGTAATGTAAAGGAATTTGGCTGCCATCACTCTGAATTCTATAACCAATTGGGCTGGCAAAGTAGAGTCCATATCGTTCGTGATTGCGAATAATGCCTGTGAATTCCCCATTTTTTATTATGGCTTGTGCCACTCTAATCATTGTAGCTTCATTGTTAAATACATGAGCAGAGCCCGATCGCTGCAATAACCTTTGCATTTGTAGTGTATCTGGGAGATGCTTGGCAATGTGTCTATTGTCTATAGTTAGTTCACGGTTAATACCACTCATTTAATCTGAAAATTTCAGTAATATTTTAATAAAAACCCGGTTTATTTAATAAACCGGGTTTCTAATTCAAGCCTAAAAACGATTAAACCTTCGCTTCATTCTTCACCAAGTTACCCCAACCCAAATCCTTCAGTGAATTATTCCGGCGCAACGGACGAGTCACCAACTCCAAAATATCCCGCGCATTACCAAACCCGTGAATCTGAGCAAAAGTAAACTCAACAGACCACTTAGTATTAATTCCCCGCGCTTCCAAAGGATTAGCGTGAGCCATACCAGTAATCACCAAATCAATATTCTGCTCGTAAATCCGCTGAAGCTGATTGTAATTGTCTGGTTTCTCCACAATCCGAGGAGTAGGAACTCCCATCTCGTGACAAGTTTTTTCTAACAAAGCCAACTCGGCAGCCTGATAGCGCTTGTCCATGTAAGGAATGCCGATTTCCGGGCAAGTCATGCCGCAGCGAATCAAGAAACGTGCTAAAGAAATCTCTAGCAAATTGTCGCCCATAAAGAAGACTGATTTGCCGCGAATTATTTGCAGGTAATCTTCCAAACCAGCCCAAATTTGCGCTTCCCGTTCGTCCAAACCTTTTGGTTCAATTCCTAACACTGAGCAAATCTTCTCAATCCAAGCGCGAGTTCCGTCAGGGCCGATCGGGAATGGCGATCCAATTAGCTTACACTTACGGCGGCGCATCAACGTAGAAGCAGTGCGCGACAAGAACGGATTCATGCCCGATACATAATAGCCTTCTTCCAATACTGGCAATTCAGTGTAGCGTTTGGAAGGAAGCCAACCGGAAACTTTGATTCCTTGCTTCTTCAATTCTAGAGTTAGCTGAGTAACAACCGGATCGGGCAAAGAACCAAAAAGTACCAGCGGCGTGTGCTTGACATATTCCGATTCATCTGCTGCAACTTCCTCTTTTTTCTTGCCGAAATTCAGCAGTTGAGAGATAGCATTGCGTTCTTGTTTCTGAGATTCCATCACGGGCGCTTTCTCAGGGCACTTAGCAGCCATCGCGGCCAAAACAGTATCTTCCCCTTGAGTAAAGGCGTAATCTAAGCCGTTAGCGCGGGCTGTGACGATGGGAATGCCGATTTCTGCTTCCAGCTTCGGTGCTAACCCTTCCAAATCCATTTTGATGATTTCGGTGGTGCAAGTGCCGATCCAGACGATTACACTGGGGTTACGATCGCGCTTAATTTGCAAGCACAGCCGCTTCAACTCATCATAATCGTTTAATTGAGCGGAAATATCGCCCTCTTCCAACTCAGCCATCGCATAGCGAGGCTCAGCAAAAATCATCACGCCCATTGCGTTTTGCAAGAAATAGCCGCAAGTTTTGGTACCGATGACCAAGAAAAAGCTATCTTCAATTTTTTGATAAAGCCAAGCTACGCAGCTAATCGGACAAAAAGTGTGATAATTTCCTGTTTCGCATTCAAAGTTTAAAGCTTCCGGTTCAGTAGTAGTAATAGCAGTCATATCTCAAATCTTCTCCCTTTAAATTGTTTTTAGTCTGGAACAGGACAGGCTCGCTAAGTGAGGAAATACCTGTTTTTTGCGCTCGCCTCGTTGCTCTCGCGGACTATAGAAATAGGTTGTTTTTCCTCTCAAACGCGAACAGGCACAGGAGGGGAAAAAAAATCTGTTTTTTGCGCTCGCCCTTTCGCAGCGAACAATAAATAGAAATACCTGATTTTGGGCTAATTCCTCTGAAAAATAGATGCAACCAACTCAATATTTCCGCAGCCGCAGCATCCAAAATTTGAGCTAAAAAATTCTGCGCGAGGGCTTATAATCCCTCACAGCAGGGATTTGTTTTTCTTTAACTCGCTCGCGGCAAAAAGCCTTTTGGCAGTTGTGAGTTGGAGCTAATTAAAAATTAACAACTCGCAACTTACAACTCACCAATAGAGCGGCAAACTTCAAGACTAGAAGAGATGCGGGCGATCGCAACAACCTCACTTAAAATCAGACAAAAAACCCGAAATTTCTTCATCGTCATCATCGGAATCCAAATCGCCGAGACCTAGAGCATCTAAATCATCTTCATCAGGATCTCCGGTAGTTGCTTCCCCCAGATCGTCAAGTCCGAGATCATCGAGGTCATCGTCATCAGATACAGAGAAATCGTCAATACCGTCATCGTCCAAGTCACCCAGATCCATGTCTAGGTCATCTGAGGTCGCTGTCCCAAACGGATCAGGTATTTCTTCCGCGACAAACTCTGCATCTTCTTCGCCAAACGGATCGGATATTCCCGATTCGAGATCCCCAGAGGTCAAAGTCCCAAATTGTGAGGCTTCTTCCTCGTCATCGCCGAGGTCGAGACCGTCCAAAGCCGAGGCTTCTTCTTCCTCGTCATCATCGCCGAGGTCGAGACCGCCCAAAGCTAAGGCTTCTTCTTCCTCGTCATCATCGCCGAGGTCGAGACCGCCCAAAGCTAAGGCTTCTTCTTCGTCATCACCCATATCAAAGTCAGATACGGCATCTTCCTCATCGTCGCCCATATCAAAGTCAGATACGGCATCTTCCTCATCGTCGCCCATATCAAAGTCAGATACGGCGTCTTCCTCATCGTCTTCGAGACCGAGACCGTCCAAAGCCGAGGCTTCTTCCTCGTCGTCGTCCATGTCGAAGTCGGAGACCGCTTCTTCCTCGTCATCGTCCATGTCGAAGTCGGAGACCGCTTCTTCCTCGTCATCGTCCATGTCGAAGTCGGAGACCGCTTCTTCCTCAAACTCATCCAAGGATTCCTCCTCGGCGCTCAGTGCTGACGCAGCAGCAGCCAGACCAGCGACTCCGGCGGCTCCGGCGACTACTCCGGCTGCTGCTAAGGCAGCACCGCCCAATTTATTAGATTTGGCTGCGGCGGGTGCAGCAGTGGCAGTTTGAGCTGCTGCGGGTGCAGCAGTAGCAGTTTGAGCGACTGCGGGTGCAGTAGTTGGAGTTGGAGAGGCGGCGGGTGCAGTAGTTGCAATTTGAGCTGCTGCGGGTGCAGTAGTTGCAATTTGAGCTGCTGCGGGTGTTGGAGATTTACCGGCCGTCTGCGGCGCGATATTTGAGGGCATACCCAGCGCGATGTCCGGGTCAAAATTTAGCCCCAACACCTCAATCAGGCTGTCTGCATCCGGCTTGAGTTTTGAGAAGGGCAGCATTAATTGCTGGAGTTCCGGCTCCAGGGCAGCCGCAATTCCCAGGATGAGGTAAGAAACAGGCCTTTTCCCGCCGTCGGGTGTGGCGACCGTGTTCTCAGCCGTCATGTGCAGGAGCAGCCAAGCCCGATTTACCTGGTAGTAGTCCAACCACTTCTGTTTGAGAGCAACTGAAAAAGTATCAAAAAAAGCCATAACCTCTTTATCCTCATCCTGATCGCTAGACCTATTAAACCATCATCAGGTCTAGCTCATCTTCCTCCTTCTTGACCACCGGTTGCACTGGATTTAGATAAAAATCTGAAAGTAAGGCGAATAATTCGCGATCGGGCGTGTCGTTGGGCACTACTCCTTCAGGCATTGCCAAAATCTGGTCGGCGATGTTGAGGTAGTAATCGCAGACGTAGTTTAGGGATGGATCGCTCTCGGCCATCTCAAACAATGTTTTACCTTTGACGCGAGAAACGCGGATGTCTTCAATCAGGGGCAGCACTTCCAGTACCGGCATCGGTACGGTGTCGATGTACTTGTCAATCAAGTCGCGCTTGGAGGTGCGGTTGCCAATTAAGCCGGCGAGTCGCAACGGGTGAGTGCGGGCTTTTTCGCGGACTGAGGCGGCGATGCGGTTGGCTGCGAATAATGCGTCGAAACCGTTGTCGGTGACGATCATGCAGTAGTCGGCGTAGTTCAATGGGGCGGCAAAACCGCCACACACTACGTCGCCGAGCACGTCGAACAGGATGATGTCGTATTCGTCGAAGGCATTGAGTTCTTTGAGGAGTTTGACGGTTTCGCCGACTACATAGCCGCCGCAACCAGCTCCTGCGGGAGGGCCACCTGCTTCTACGCAGTCAACGCCGCCGTAGCCTTTGTAGATGACATCTTCGGGCCAAACGTCTTCGTAGTGATAGTCCTTTTCCTGAAGGGTGTCAATAATTGTGGGGATCAAGAAGCCAGTGAGGGTAAATGTGCTGTCGTGCTTTGGATCGCAACCGATTTGCAAAACTTTCTTGCCGCGCTTGGCTAGGGCAACGGAGATGTTGCAGCTTGTTGTCGATTTGCCAATTCCACCTTTTCCGTAAACTGCGAGTTTCACTCTTTGTTCTCCTATAGGTTTCTATCAAAACGATGAGGGCTGGATTTTCATGCTTTTTTTCGATCGCCCAACTCCAATAGCCCAATTGCAATAGCCCAATTGCAATTCCCTTACTGTCAGTCGATTTGAGATTTCAGATTTGAGATGAAAGAATGGACTCCACAGATGAATCTGGGGGTTCTTTCTAACTAAAATTTTCGATCTCGACGACTTTTGTTTGGGGCTTGTATCCGTCTTTGGGTTAGGCCAATTTTGGACTCGGCCCTTAGTCACCTCGTTGAAAGCATTATTAGCTAACTTGCGATGAAAAGAAAGGGGGCGTCTAAATGAAAATGCTAGTAAATTTGTTTATTTTGCATCTTTGGGAATCTTAACTGGTTTTTTGATAAAAAAATAGATTTTTATATTTTTTTTAGCTTTTAAATAGATTTTAGAATACTTTCTTAATATAAAGAGGTACAAAAATAAAACAAAAATTAACTTCTCAAACAATCTGGGCTTTTGGCTTTGGGGCTAGGATGCAGGCAGTTGATGGCTTGTGCGGGTAAGTGAAACGGTCATAAAGGCGCTAGTGGATGAGGCAAACTCGAAGTGAGTTCGGATCAGTTGGGTCAGGGGAGGGCAAAGTTATAGGATTTTAGATTTTAGATTTTAGATTTTAGATTGGCAAAGATTGATTTTGCTGGGGTTTCTGGTGTTTTGTAAAAAATTGTGAATTTTTAGGAAATGGTGGCGAGTCGGAGAGTGGGAGAGTGAGTCGGGGAGAGGGAGAGTGGATGGGGAGAGTGGGGGAGTGGGACAATATGATGTCTTCCCCATGACTACTGATACGAGTTAAAAAAAGAATGCAACTGTAGGCCCGTGATCCAAACCACGAGCTTCATGAGTCATTTCCCATCCTTAAATTGTTCAATCTAAAATCTAAAATCCTCTGACTGCTGACTAATGACCACTGACGATCGGAATCTCGATCGCAAATTCAGTGCCCCGCCCAGCTTCCGAAACGCAGTCGAGCCGCCCCCCGTGCTGTTCGACAACTAAATGGTAAGAAATCGACAGTCCCAACCCAGTGCCCTTGCCGACTGGTTTGGTAGTAAAAAACGGGTCAAATAATTGGCGACGAATCTCTTCAGGTATGCCCCGCCCGTTGTCGGAAATGCGGATCGCGACAAAATCGCCACCAACAACTTCAGTACGAATTGTAATAGTGGGAAGAGTCAATGGAGAACTAGGATTTGACGGGGGTGAATTTTTCGCATTTCTCGTCGCCCATTCCCCTTTCTGGATTTCTTCATCCAAAGCATCAATAGCATTGCCGATAATATTCATGAACACCTGATTTATCTGACCAGCACAGCACTCGATTAGGGGCAAATTGCCGTATTCTTTAATAATGTCAATAGCTGGATGTGCGCCGTGGGCTTTGAGCCGGTGCTGCAAAATCAACAAAGTGGTTTCGAGTCCCTCGTGAATGTCAACGAGCTTGATGTTAGATTGATCCGATCGCGAAAAATTACGCATCGACACCACTATTTGGCGGATGCGCTCGGTTCCTACTTGCATAGAAGACACGATCTTTGATAAATCTTCTACCAAAAAATCGACTTCCATCTTTGCTGCTGCTTCCCTAATTTCCGAGACTGGTTCGGGATAGTGCTGCTGGTAAAGTTCCAACAGTTGAAACAATTCTTTGATGTAGTGGCTGGCGTGGGAGAGGTTGCCGTAGATAAAATTAACAGGATTGTTAATTTCGTGAGCGATACCGGCAATCATTTGTCCCAAAGAAGACATTTTTTCGGTTTGCACCAATTGAGTTTGAGTTTGCTGCAACTTTCGCACAGTTTCCTCTAATTGCTGCGCTTGATTTTTCAAGCAAGTTTGCTTTCGCCGCAGCACTTCTTCGACTCGCTGGCGCTTGATAATATCCCGTCTCAACAATTCATTTGATTCTAAAAGTTGAGCGGTGCGTTCTTCAACTTGTTTTTTTAAGTCGTCGTGAGCTTGGCGCAGGGCTTCTTGGGCCCGCTGCCGCTCTAAAATTTCTTGCTGCAAAAGTTCGTTGGCTTTCTGCAATTGGGTGGCTCGATCGTCCACTGCTTGTTGCAACAGCTCGATCGTCCCATACATTTCAGATTGGTTAAAAACTTGCGGCAAACTTGTCACAGAGACAACACCCAAAAGTTCTCCCTGGCTGCCAACTACTACCAAACGGCGGACGCAGTGCCGCTGCATGGACTGGTGGGCACTCCAGAGGGAATCGGCGGGAGATATGCAAAATAAAGGCGCACTCATGGCCTCTATAGCCGATATTTGGGAGAGGTTTAATTCCAGGGCGTGAAACTGCACGATGTCGCGCTCGGTGACAATGCCGATCGGAATTTGATAATTTTGTGTTGGTGCGATCGCCCGATCAGGATGCTGAGTTTGCTCTTCGACAATGACGACGGAACTAACTCGATGATTGACCATGAGCTGGGCTAAATCGAGGGCTGAGGCAGTTTTTGGGGCCGAAATGACTTGGTGCGTCATGACATCTCCTGCACAGCGCAAATTGGTTAGCAAGTTAATCGGTTGCAGGGCTTCGTGAATGGCTTCGCGGGTGATGATGCCGATAAGTCGCGAGTCCTCGTCCACTACGGGCAAATGCCGGATCTGGTGCTGGCGCAACGTGAACATAGCTGTGAAAATATCTTGAGACTCGGATTGTTTGAGGGTAATGGGCGATCGAGTCATTACGTCAGCAATTGTCAGTCCGACTGTACAAGCTGCGACGGTAGTTAGCTTGACGATATCTCGTTCTGTAAAAATGCCGATCGGTCGATTATCTTCGACGACTAAGACGCAACTGCGCTTGGCTGCGCTAGCAACAGCGTTTTGTTTTTCGCCACAAAGCTGACAGGAGACGCGCATCGGGTTCATGAGAGCCAACACCTGGGCGATCGGGGTTTCTGGAGCCACGGTGAGGGGGTGGCGGTCGATCGCTTGATCTAAAGGCGAGGAGTAGATTGGCCGGCTGTTGGGCCGTCCGGCGGGTTCTGATGATTTAATTGCTGGCAACTGGGGGGCTGAATTGACGAAATGCTGTAATTTTTCTTCTTGTAGCATGATTATTAATTTTACTTAATGAGTTGTTACAATTTTGGAGACTTGGGTTGGCAGACTTAGCATTAATTAAGCGGGTGACAGATGCTTGATCGCCTAAAATCTGATTGCTAGAACACTCTTATTTAATTTTTATTTTTTAAATCCTATGTCGTGGACTCCCTTAAGTCATCGAATTCATCACTTGCCGCTTATCCTTGCGGGCCCGATGTTGCGCCGGACTGAAAGTCGGGCCGTGACAGTTTGGCTGGCTCTGAAAGCACCCCGCCAAGTCGAACTCAAGGTTTATTCGACAGAGGGCGGAACCGGCGAAATTGTCGATCGACCCTTACTCCAAGGTGCGAACTCTACCGTGCAGCTAGGCAAATACCTGCACGTAGTCGCGGTGACTGCTAAACCAATTAACAGCCATATCTTGACATCTGGGCAAATTTATGCTTATGACATCAAGTTTGCTGGGAGTAGCGAGTCGCCGTCGGCGGGTGCAGTCCCAGAAAATGAGAAAGAAAATCTCATTTCTTGCCTGTGGCCGGCCTCCCCTGATTTGTCGGCTTTGGGGCCGGAGACGATTAGTTATTTCGCTCACCAGTTGCCCACTTTTGCCTTGCCGCCGCAGGATTTAAACTATTTGCGTATTGTTCACGGTTCTTGTCGCAAGCCCCACGGAGACGGCAGAGATGCGCTGCCAATCTTGGATAATTCGATCGAACAGTTTGCAGGAACGGCAAATAGCAGGCCCCACCAACTGTTTTTAACGGGCGACCAAATTTACGGCGACGACGTTGCCGATGCGATGCTGTGGGCTTTGACTGATGCTGGCGATACACTGTTGGGCTGGGAAGAAAGTCTACCCCTGATGGATGATGCCCAAATAAAAAAGAATTTGTGTATCAGTATACCTAAAAATTCGGAAAACGAAACTGCACTTTGCCAAGAGAGGGAAATTTTTAGAGAGTCGCCAATTCAGAAACCGTCTGATGCTGAGTATGAGTCCAAAAAACCTATTGAGTTACAGCCGGGGACTCGCAGCGATATTGCCAGAGATTTTGGCGGCTTTACGGCGATGTTGGTGAATAAACCCGACAATGCTAAAAGTCACTTGTTTAGCTTGGGCGAATATTATGCGATGTATTTGTTAGTTTGGTCGCCGATACTCTGGTGCACGAGTTTTCCGAAGGGTAAAAATATTTGTCAAGTTTCTAAGCAGGCAAAAGTCTGGGATAGAGAAGTTGTTGAACTTAACGGTTTTGCTCGCAATTTGTGGAGGGTGAGGAGGGCGCTAGCGAATATTCCTACTTATATGATTTGCGATGATCATGATGTTAGCGACGATTTGTATTTGAATCGAGAGTGGTGTTACCGGGTGTTGGGAAAGCCGCTGGGCAGACGGGTGGTACAGAATGCTTTGCTGGCTTACGCTGTGTTTCAGGCTTGGGGCAATACGCCTGCACAGTTCGATCGCGAAAAACCGGGAGATAAATTATTAAAGGCTGCTGAAAAATGGTCTGATTCGGGGGGAAGTGATGTTTCTGCTTGGGATGAGGCAGCTTCGTATTTGGGAATTCCTGGACTCGATCCTAAAACTCATTTGCCTAAATTGAAATTAGATGAAGATGTTTTTATTTTGGATCGAGATGACGAGGGTGTAAATGAGGTTTTGAATTGGCATTTTACTGTGAGAAGTTTTAAGCACGAGGTGATTGTGCTGGATACGCGGAGTTGGCGGGGGTATCCGGTGGAAAGTGCGATCGATCCACCGATGCTTTTGACTCACAAAGGTTTTGAGGAACAAATTCAGCAGCCTTTGAAGGAGACTGATTTGCTGAATAAAACTGGGGAGTTTGAGATTGAGGCGACGCTGGTGGTTGTGCCGACAAATTTGGTGGGTTTGTCGATTATTGATGCGGTGCAAAAGTGGGATGTGGAACAGGGGAAGGTTTTTAATAGTGATGCGGGGGATGCTTGGAATTTTCATGAGTTAGCTTTTGTCAAGCTGTTGTCGGAGTTTTTTAAGCAGCGCGATCGGGTGATTGTGTTGACGGGGGATATTCACTATGCTGCTGCTGTGCGACTGAGTTATTGGTCTGATTGTCATTTTGGCGATTCTCAGCCGAATATTGAGCCTTTGACGAGGGAGAATTATCGGTCAAATTGTCAATATTCTGTGCTGGCGCAGTTGACTGCTAGTGCTTTGATCAATGAGGAGTGGAAAACGCATTTAATTCATACTAAGATTAAGTCGCTGTTTCCTGAGCGATCGCACGAATGTTTGGGATGGAATGAGCCGCTGGAATTAATGAAGATTTCGAGGGGTGGCAGAAAGAAGGCTATGGCGGGTGATGTCAAAAATAGACAATCTCTGCCTGATTGGGGCTATCGGATTGACTGGATTAAACGGCAAAGAGCTCGGGTATTTTTGCTGCTAGAAAAGGGAACTGCGTCAGATCGATCGCATAAAAATAAACAATTGTCATTCCTGCATAGGTTGTGGAATTTTATATCGCTGTTGTGGCGCAATCGCTGGCTGCAAGAGGGTGATGAGGTTGTGGGATATAGCAATATTGCGATCGTCAGTTTTCAGTGGCCTGCTGAGGGTGATGGGGAGAAGGCGGTGATCCAGAATGTTTATTGGCGGCCGCTTTGGGAGCCGGATACTGTGGTTTACAGTCAATATTTTGTGCCGCTGGGATTGGATGAGGATGATTAGATTCCCGACTTCTTGAACAAGTCGGGGATTTCGATACGGGTACAATATTGTGATGAGTTTGTGGCAGTGTCCACCGGGAGCATCTCAATGAAAGCAGCCAAGCTAGAAACTGGAGTTGGGAGCCAGGAGTCCGGAGGACAGAGGAAGAAGGAAGGAGCTAGAAGAAGTGTTTTTACAAATATCGAGATGCTCCCGTGTCCGCCTGGTTGAAATCCTGACTATGCAGGACTACCCTTGGTGGATATACTATTATAAATTAGCAAGCCCGTGACGAGATTTGAACTCGTGACTTCCTCCTTACCAAGGAGGTACTCTACCACTGAGTTACACGGGCATAAAAAATTAAGAACCTCCAATTAAAAAAATAATTTTTAATTCTTAAATTTTAACTTTTTATTAAATTGAGGTGGGCCGAGCTAGATTTGAACTAGCGTAGGCGTAGCCAGCGGATTTACAGTCCGCCCCCATTAACCGCTCGGGCATCGACCCATTTCCATCACAGTTATAAATCCTAGCACCACAATCTTTATTTGCAACATTATATTTAAAACTCTAATCATTAAGTGGAGAACACATAAGTGAGTTAATGGCATACGGGAAAATTGAACAATGTTTAAGGTGTGCATTGCTACGTCTAGGCTGGGTGCCGGCACGGAGCACCCTAAGTCTAGACTCAGAGGAAATGCCTAATTCACTAATTCCCCGGTTTCTTGTAGGGAGTGGAGGCGGCGGTAAATACCTTGTTGACTCAAAAGTTCTTCGTGGCTACCAACTTCGACGATTCTACCGCCGTCGAGTACGACGATCGCATCGGCTTCGCGAATTGTACTCAGTCTGTGGGCAATAATTATGGTGGTGCGCGTACCGAGGATATTCTGCATGGCTACCTGGATCGATCGCTCCGACTCATAATCCAAACTAGAAGTAGCCTCATCAAAAATTAACACATCCGGCTCCACCAACAGCGCCCTCGCAATCCCCAACCGCTGCCGCTGACCGCCGGACAACCGCATTCCTCTCTCCCCGACCACGGTATAGTAACCTTGGGGCAACAGTCGCACAAAATCGTCTACTTTGGCGATGCGACAAGCATCCTCAACTTGCTCGAAAGTTGCATTTCGGTTTCCGTAAGTCAGATTTTCCAGCAAAGTACCGTTAAAAACGTCTACTTCTTGGTGGACAATCGCTAAACGCTGCCGGTAGCGAGTCACGTCTAAGCTGCAAATGTCTTCGCCGTCGATCAGAATGCGGCCGGAGTTTGGTTCAAAGTAGCGAAACAGAAGTTTAACTAAAGTCGATTTCCCGGAACCCGATCGCCCGACTAATGCTACAGTCTGACGGGGATGAATCAATAAATTCACATCCTCCAAAACCGGTTTTTGACTGTCGTACCCGAATGTCAAACCGCTGATCTCAACTTTGCCGGTAAATTTATAAGGTGGCTGTGCCGATCGAGCATTTTCTGCTAAATTAACCGCATCAACACCGTCTGGCGTTTGCATAAACTCGTGGAACCGGATCATTGAAGAATAACGCCGCGCCAATAATTCGGCGATAATGCTAATCGGACGCAGTTGAGAATATGCCATGCTTGCCAGGGTGTAGACGGTAACAAAATATCCGAGGGAAATTTTGCCTGCAACCGTGGCTGCTAGGCTAAAACCAAGAACTGAAAACAAACACAACTGGACGATCGTCTGCTGGTATGTCCCCAGGGTGACGTATCCTTTGTGAATGCGGTTGATCACGACTTTTAATTCGCGATCTAGTCTGGTGGTTTGCCTTTTGAGTTCATCGCTTTCTGTCGCAAAAGCTTTGACTGTTTTGATGTTAGTGATAATTTCCGAGTTGCGGCTTTCGGTATCTTCGATGTATTCATCCAGAATTTCTTCTCGCGCAGTCACCCCTTGCAGGCCTTTGAGGGTGAAACTGAGGATAAATAGGATTGACACTCTCAGGGCTGAAGCCGCTGAGATTCTGCGGACAAAGCAGCTTTAGGTAATACCCAAAGTTTTACTCTC
>NZ_JAUBRI010000082.1:0-24214 GCF_036701795.1 Microcoleus sp. N9_A1 | reverse complement strand
AGCTCGTCAGCAGGGTTTTGACATCACTGTTAGTGGTTGGCAGTATGGCTAATTGAGAATGGTGCAAGATCTCAGTTTCAACCGACTTTAGCTATGAGACAGGGGTTTCAACCCCTGGCGGACTCGCGGACAAACAAACTAGCCCGCGGACAAATAATCGCACTCACAAACAAATGAATTTTCCCCAATTTTACCAAGCGCCCAGGACTACCACAGAAACCAAAGAAACCGAGTTTTTCGCAGTTTTTAGGCGGTGTATCCATATTCTCGGAAAAGAATCGGTTTCTGGGCTATATATTACAAATATCGAGTTAACTGCACTCGATAGCGTTCCTTCTTAGTAATCATAACTTCCCCTATTTCCAATCTTCCCTTGCCCGTAACAGCAATTAAATCTCCCGACTTGACATTATAACTAGCTTGAGTAATGTCTTTCCAGTTAACTCGCACGTCACCGCTGCCAATCAAATCGGCCATTTTGCTGCGAGACATTGCGAATCCAGCCGACGCAACAGCATCCAATCTCATCGATGCTTCAACAGTGGTCATTTCTTTCTTTTTCGGTTCTCTAATTTTGAGTTCGCTCAACTCAATGCGCCGCGTTTGTACAGGAACCGATCGCACTTGCTGCAAACTCATCTCCAAATACTCTACCATCTCCGGCATGACAATGGCTTGCGCGCCGCGTTCTCCCAAAACAATCACGTCGCCCGTTTTCTCGCGGACAATTCCCGTACCCAACATCGCCCCCAAAAAGTCGCGGTGACTGGCGGTGTCGAACAAGAAATTGCCAGCAATCTCCACCGCAGCAATACTAACCGCTTCAGAGTCGATCGCAATTTCCGATCGGGCGATCGCAATTCTTTGCCTTTCAGCCTGCGGATACCCGCCCCAAGCCACCAACTCCACATCGCTTAAACGATTAAATACAACCTTAGCATCCGCCAATTCAGGAGGCGACATAAAATCAGTCAGAGTAACCTCCCAAGTTTTGATAGCTTGTTCGGCGCAGTCAATCACTCGCGCCACGCATTCGCGGTTTTCGATGCCTTTTAACAGTTCTTCTCTTTGTAACATCAGTTAATGCTAGATTCTAATTTGAAATTGCCAAAGCTTGCTGTAACTAAAAAGTCTACTTTTTTAACAGTCGCACTACTTTAATTATAGTCTAAGATCATCAAATAAGGATCGTATGATTTTTGTGGATCGCAAAGCTGATATTATGAACATAATTATTGTACCCAATGTATGAAGTCTTCGAGTTTAAGCAAGGTTAATATTTCAACGCGGTTGCTGTGTCAGGAAGCAGCCGAACCGTTGAAACAAGCGCTACAGGATAAAAGCCTTGTACCCGAGGAAGCAACGGCATTACTAACAGCAGACGAGCAACGCGCCATTCCTGCCATCAGCAAAAATAAGGCGTTGATCCAGGAAATTCAGAATCGGGTGCAGGGGTTGCCATCTTTCCATTCCCTGCTACAGGGCGATAGCCGAAACTTGACACATATTCCCGATGAAAGCGTACATTTGGTAGTCACATCGCCCCCGTATTGGAATTTAAAAGAATATCTCAAAAATCTCAACCAGCTTGGCGAAATAGCAGACTACGAAAAGTTTTTGCAGGAGCTCGATCGAGTATGGCAGCAGGTATGGCGGGTTTTAGTCCCCGGCGGACGACTGGTGATTGTGGTGGGCGATGTCTGTGTTGCCCGCAGGCGGTTTGGCAGGCACATGGTATTTCCCCTGCACGCGAGTATTCAGGAACACTGTCGCCATCTGGGATTTGATAACCTCGCACCGATTATCTGGTACAAAATCGCCAATGCTTCCCTGGAAGCAGCGGGGAATGGCACCAGTTTTCTCGGCAAACCTTATGAGCCCGGAGGTGTCATCAAAAACGACATCGAATTTATCCTGATGCAGCGCAAACCGGGCGGCTACCGCAGTCCCACCCTCACAGCACGGGTATTGTCCGTAATACCGGAAACTCTCCACCGACAGTGGTTTCAACAGATTTGGCAGGATATCAAAGGCGCTTCCACCAAGCAACACCCCGCCCCATATCCTTTGGAACTGGCAGAACGACTGGTGCGGATGTTTTCTTTTGCAGGCGACACGGTACTAGACCCATTTATGGGGACAGGAACAACCTGCGTCGCCGCCGCCAATTGGGGGCGCAACAGTATCGGGGTAGATGTTGAGCCAACTTACCATAACCTAGCGCTGAAACGGATGCAGGAGACGTATGGCTTGCGCGTAGTCTATGACAGAACGATGGGGGAGGTTGCTGAATGACGGGACAGACACCCATCATCCCCGATGATTTGTTCCGGGAAGCGGTGCAGGGTTTCTGGGATACCCGCATCGCCCAGACACAAGCCCAGGTGCTAGCAGGCAAAGTTGACCAAGGGAATCGCAGCGCGGTGACAGGAGGCAAGCAGATGGACGGTTTCATCCTCACCCTGACAAATTTCCTGTTGGCAGCGGGTGTTCCCCAAAACCATATCCACGTTAAAAAAAGCCTAACCGTTATACCGGGGTTCTTTCGCCCGACGAAGATGTACGACTTTTTGGTGGTAAACCCTGAAAAACGGCAACTCAAATTAGTCATCGAGTTGAAGAGCCAGGTTGGCAGCTTTGGCAACAACTTCAACAACCGCACAGAAGAAGCGATGGGGGCTGCTCTCGACATCTGGACAGCTTACCGGGAAGGGGTGTTTGGCACAGCACCTCCGCCACCTTGGTTAGGATATCTGTTTGTTTTGGAAGACAGTCCTGCCTCGCGCACCCCGGTACAGGTTGCTGAACCGCATTTCGCCGTTTTGCAAGAGTTTAGAGGGGCAAGCTATGCTAAACGCTACGAACTGTTTTGTCAGAAGATGGTGCGGGAAAGGCATTTCACCGCTGCTTGCTTTTTAGTGACAAACCGCGAACAGGCAGCACAAAATCCCAACTATACGGAGCCATGTTCAGACTTGTCGGCAGTCAATTTTTTGCAGCAGCTTATCCGGCACGCGCTGTAGAGTAGATAACAGATTTTGGCGTTGCAGAGTAGAGGGATGGGCGTTGCTGAACTTTAGTATGAATGTACATTTTTTAATCTTTGCCGAAGACAGACTTTTTGTGCCTTGGAGTCTTTTCGTAGAACTTAATTCATAGCGTCAATCAGCAATGCCACATTGTCCACCCAACTACTTATTCTTCTTCACCCGCAAATACAGTTCTTCCATCGCCTCAATAAACGAACCATCCTTGTGCCAAAACTGTGGAAAATCTCCCTGTTTCTTCACCACGATCGCACTTACCCCACTTTGCGCTGCCACCTCAATCGTCTGCGGTAATCGCTTCGCACCATGCCAAAACTCTTTCAGGCTGACCGTTTGCGCCTCACTGGCGATCGCCCGCGTGTAATAGGAATCCACCGCCACAGGGGCCGCTGCATCAGCAGTTAACTCGGCAGAAAGTGCCAAACCCAAAGGCGTTTTTGCTAATTCGCGGTGCAGCACTTCCTTAGAAAGCCCCCGTAATTCAAACAGTAAAAATGGATCTTTGTCCAATTCGGCCGCCACCAAATAATAAACTCCGGCAATATGTTTGCAGGGATTGCTATAGTCTGGGCAAGAGCAAGTGGTTTTAAAGTCCTCACGGTTGCTGGGTAAAAGGTGCAATCCGAGGGGTGAGAAAGCATTTTCAATGTTGTCAGGCATTTCGTTTATTAGCAGCCGGGAAATGAAGCTGGCTTTCGATGCCATTTGGGCGATCGCCACTTTCCACTTTTCCTGACTAATCGCCTGAAACTCAATTTTAGTTTTGTAGAGTGGCTCCTTATAAACCCCAAAATAAGGATTTACCGACCCCCTTACTTCTGCCATCACTAAGCCATCATTAATCTTAAAGCTTTTTACCTTGTCATTCCGTGCATAGGAACGTCCCCGTCCGAGTCGCCCAGAATCTGTAAATCTTTCTAACGCATCGATAAATTTATTGCCCCACCAAGTCCGAGTAAATTGTGACATATTTTTTGGTTTCTCCTAATCTAAAACTGCATTTTTATTGAGCCTAATTAACTTTTTAAATGCCTCATTATCCAACTCAGTTAGCCACGATTCATCAGCACCAATAATTGAACCTGCCAATTTCTTTTTGTCCTCAATCATTTGGTCAATCTTTTCTTCCAAAGTACCAATTGCCACAAACTTATGCACAAACACATTTTTTTCCTGTCCGATCCGAAACGCCCGATCCGTCGCCTGATCTTCCACCGCCGGATTCCACCAGCGATCGAAATGGAATACGTGATTGGCTTTTGTCAGTGTAATTCCCACGCCGCCCGCCTTCAGCGACAGAATAAATACCGAAGGTTCAGAATCTGGATCTTGAAACTCTGAAATCATCCGTTCCCGTTTTTCGCGACTGGTTCCCCCGTGGATGTAGTAAGTGTTGTAATGTAGCGTTTGTTTAATATATTTTTCCAACGCGCTTCCCAGTTCTGTAAACTGCGTAAATACCAATAAACTTTCGCCTTCTGCTTTGACTTCCTCAATCATCTCGATCAGCCGTTCCAGTTTGTGCGATCGCTCCGGTGTAAACTCACTTTCATCTTGCAAAAACTGGCGCGGATGGTTACAAATTTGCTTCAGCTTCAGCAGTGTCGCCAAAATCATCCCCTTGCGCTTCATCCCTTCCGCCGCGTCAATTTCTTGTTCTACCTCTTTCACAATCGCTTCATAAAGCGAAGCTTGCTCGCGGGTGAGATTGCAGTAGAGTTTTTGCTCAACTTTGTCGGGGAGATCCTGAATAATCGACTTATCGGTTTTCAGACGCCGGAGAATAAAGGGTTCCACTAATTTTTTTAGCGCTGCCGATTGCGTGCGACTCCCATTTTTTTGAATCGGGATCTCAAACAACTTCCGAAACTGCGCCTCTTTACCCAGATAGCCCGGATTGAGAAAATTAAAAATTGACCATAAATCCAGCAATCGATTTTCCACGGGTGTTCCAGTCAGCGCCAACCGATGGGTAGCAGGCAACTTTAAGATCGCCTTTGTTTGCGCCGCTTTCGGATTTTTAATATTCTGCGCTTCATCAATTACTAAGCGATGCCACGCTACGCTGCTCAACAGTTTCTCGTCTTTGCGCGCCAAGGTAAAGGAAGTAATCAACATATCGCAACCTTGGACGGCGGCTTTAAATGCTTTGGCATCTTGCAAACGTTGAGGGCCGTGGTGTATGAGCGATCGCAATTCTGGAGCAAATTTTTCCATTTCCTTTTGCCAGTTACCAACTACGGATGTGGGCGCAATTAGCAGCGTGGGTAGAACCGAAGGTGCGATCGCTTTTTCTGTCTCTTTTGTAGTATATAAAACTTCCCGCTCTTGCAATAATCGAGCAATTACCTGCGCCGATTTACCCAAACCCATATCATCGGCAAGACAGCCATTTAATCCCAAACTTTCCAAATAACTCAACCAAGAAACACCGCGCTTTTGGTAATCCCGGAGTTTGCCCTGAAACTTTGCTGGATCTGCAATTAACTCTAACCGACTCTTATCGTGCAGCTTCTCCAACATATCCGATAAAGCCCGATCGCGCTCCACCTCTAACTCTTCACTAGCTTCTCCTTGGGCTGTCAACTTCATAAAGTCAATCAAGCTGACATCTGGATTCTCTTCGCGATGTTTTTTCCAAAACTCCAGCATCTCCTGCATTTTATCTTTGTCCAGTTCCATCCATTGTCCTCGGAACTGCACCAGCGGTGTTTTGCTGTTAACTAACGCCTCCCATTCTTGTTCGCTAACCCGTTCGCCTCCGATCGCCAATTCATATTGATATTCCACCAAGGAATCCGCCGAAAACAATCCTTTGCCCTTGATTGCAGCGCTCTTGCTGCCCTTTCCTTTGACTTGCAGGCGAATCTTTGCCCGTTGTCGTCCCTTCGGCGTCCACCAAGCGGGGACAATCACTTTGTATCCGGCATCTTCTAATACCCAAGCGGACTCGCTCAGAAAGATGAAAGCATCATCTAAGCCGAGGGTAATGTTAACAGGTTTGTCGGTTTCTAGCCCTTGCCAAAGTTGGGGATAAATGCGGGCAGCGTAGCCGAGATTTGTTAGCAAATGTTGCTCAAAGTTGTCTCCGAATTGTGTTTGCAACTGCTTTTGTTGAGTCGATCGCGATCGCCAATAATCCTGCAACGGCATCCGCAGAGATGGGTCTTTTTTCGCAGCCGCCTGAAACTCTAAAATCCAAGGCTGTTCGGGGTTTTCGGGGGATTGTAGTTGAAAGCAGAGGGAGAATGAGTCAGCAGATTGATTGCGCGTAATGCGATCGCGCCAGGTTTGCCATTGCCGGTATTGCTCGAGGCTTACTCGCGCGATTTTTCGTGTTTGGTTGAGGCAGATTTGGAGTAAAGAATCCGCAATCTTATTTTCAAACGATGCTGGGATGGGGGTTTGAGTGACAATTTCCGCGATCGCACACTCGGAAAAATGCCGCAGCAACCGTTCGCGATCGTAGAACTTTGGTGTATCTTGTAGCTGGATCTTCCGAAAACCGGACACACAAACTAAAGGCATCCATTCAACATAGCGTGGTAAATCAGTTTCGTACTGTGTTGAAACAATTTCCCATGCCGGATAAATCTCAAAGCTGGGTGCAATTTTGGCAGGTGTTTTTGGAGTTTTTGCAGTTGTTTTGGTTTTTGTCTCGCCCGCTTTCTTACGGCCGCGCGTGGCTTTCTCAGCGGGTTCGGATGTTTCGATGGGTGCGATCGCGATCGGAGCAGTTTCTCGATAGCGCAACGCCGGAATATAATGATCTTTCAGAACAATTTGCTTAAAATTTTGGGTGTAGTGATACCAAAATAGCAAGTCTGAACCAAACTGAACTTCTGCTAAATCGTAGAGGGCAAAAAAATGCAGATCGTTCAATACTTTAGTCAAAGTGTGGGTGGCAATGGACACGCAATCAACTTGCCAATACTCCAACTCAAATGTTTCGGGTAACTCTGTCTCTAAATATCGCGCTAGTTCTAGAGAGGGCAACGGCTGGTTGTCGGCAGTGGGCAGTAAAAAATACCGAGGGACGATCGCGTATTCTATCCCCATCGCACTTGTATTGCTGACTGGTGGCAGTTGAATCCCGGCTTCTTTCGTTAGAAACTCTCTTAACTGTGCCGTCTCCAATTGTCGGGGATGAACCTTAGCAGGCTGTTTTTTCTTTTCAGTGGTTTCAACCCAAAGACAAAAAGTTCCACCTTGAACAAAACTCTCTTCTGTTTGAGGAATCCAAGTCCCGTGGAGGATTTTCATAGGTCATACCAAATGCAACCTTTGGCAGCCTATCATATCATGAATGAGTGGGAAAACATAAGAAGGCGGTTGAAAGCAGGTTTATACAAACCATGTTTGCTGGATGCCGACTAAAGAGAATAACGTAATTTTACCCCAGTTGTCCTCTTTAACCAGCCTCTGCGGGTTTTGACTTTATAGATGTGGTTTCAACCGCCGAGTATTCTTACAAATTTAGAAAATATCAGTTAAATCCAAAACAAAACCGGGTAATACATCTTCACCTGACAGAGTTGCAGGTTCATCTAAAATTTCTACTTCTCTACCTTGACGGGAGATTTCAACTTTTCTATTTTTGCGATCGACCAATCATCCCAACCTCGCTTCATTTTTCACATACACTTTCATTTTAGCCCGCAATTTTTCTATGGAGTCAGTGGTCGATCGCAATTCCACCACAAAATCGGGACAAATCGGCGCAAATTTCTCTTTCTGTTCGGGAGTTAAAGCATCCCACCTGTCGCGGCGCACCCAAGCAGCATCGGGAGAAATATCTGTACCGTCGGGCAGTTTAAATCCAGTTGAAGAGTCAAAAGCAATTCCCAAATGCTTATTTTGACGGCTCCAACCTTCGAGTTGAAAACTTAGATCCGCATTCCGTCTGCCTGTATCGCTACTCGCAGGCGGCATAATAATTAATTCTCCCGTTGCAGTCCGTTCAAATCTTAAATCCCGGTTATCTATACACAACTGAAAAAACTGCTCGTCTGTTAATTCGAGCGTTAATTCTAGGGGAGAATGTATGGGGATAGTTGGTAATTCCATAACGGCCTCCAAATATTACACGACTTGAATGTCAACAGTCAACAGTCAACAGTCAACTGTTAACAAACAAATAACTAAGTCTCTGTATAACCTTGGATATTTTCCGGTTCAAACTGCTGCAAAATATTCGCAGCTTTCCCCGTCAAATCGTCAGTACCCTTAACCGCAATCAAAAATTTACCCGCATTCAAACGGTTGCGGTAGGGCAAAGCATCGCCGCTACCAAAAGCCATACCGCCCGCGCCTCCTACAAAAACGCTGCCCATCGCAGCGGCGATCGCACCTAGTAAACCACCGATCGCGTGATCGCCAATTTCGCCCGCCCACGCAAAAGTCTTCAACTCAGTCATCAGACTGAAAGTAACGCCAGCAATAAAGCCAAAGGGAATCAGCCAAACAGCCATGAGTTTAGCTTGTTTCTTCGCTTGCTGGTTGGGGTCGATCAAGCCAAATTCATCAGCAGTTTTGTAGCCGCGGCCCAAAATGCTCACTTGCTTCATAGGCAAGCCTTCTTTTTCCAGAGCACAGTAGGCAGCTTCGGCTTGAATTCGATCGGGCAGTACGGCGATAAGATAATTCATTGACAATAATTCCTGATAGTTAGGCTGAAATAGCCAAAGTCTATTATATCCCGAAAAGACATACTAGCTAAGCAATTGGGGGATTTTAACACGGCCGTAAACTCCGATCGCCCGCAAAGCTAAAATATTTCATGCAAAAAACGGCCGACCTTGACCGAATACAGATACAATTCAAACTGCACAAAGGCAAGCTTGAGCTGAGCTGTTAGATACTGCTCTAAGTCATAAGTCTCAACTTTGAGCTCGCCAACGCTCGGTCTATTTTTACTATTGCACTCAATTGCTTGCTATGCCTAAAGTTCTAGTATCCGATCCGATCGACCAAGCCGGAATTGACATCCTCTCCCAAGTCGCGCAAGTTGACGTAAACACAGGACTTTCAGCCGCCGAACTGGTTAAAATTATTCCAGATTACGACGCTTTAATGATCCGTTCTGGCACCCAAGTTACCAAAGAAATCATTGAAGCCGGAAATTTACTCAAAATCATCGGTAGAGCCGGAGTCGGCGTAGATAATGTCGATGTACCCGCCGCTACCCGCAAAGGAATTGTAGTCGTCAACTCCCCCGAAGGCAACACGATCGCCGCTGCCGAACACGCGATCGCCATGATGCTCTCGATGTCCCGCCACATCCCGGAAGCCAACGCCTCCGTCAAAAGCGGTAAATGGGAACGCAACCGCTTTATCGGCGTAGAAGTCTACAAAAAAACCCTCGGTATCGTCGGTTTGGGCAAAATTGGTTCCCACCTAGCCGCCGCAGCTAAAGCAATGGGCATGAAACTGCTCGCTTACGATCCTTTCATTTCCACCGAACGAGCCGAACAGTTGGGCTGCCGCTTGGTAGAACTAGAATTGCTGATGCGCGAATCTGACTACATTACCCTGCACATACCCAAAACGCCGGAAACCCTGCACTTAATTAACGCTGAAGTGCTGTCAAAAATGAAGCCTACGGCCAGGATAATTAACTGCGCTAGAGGTGGCATCATCGACGAAGCAGCCCTCGCAGAAGCTATAAAATCAGGCCAAATCGCCGGCGCAGCGATCGATGTTTACGAACAGGAACCGCTGCAAGCCGATTCTCCGCTGCGGAGTGTTGGCCAAAACATCGTGCTGACACCTCACTTGGGCGCTTCGACGGCGGAAGCTCAGGTGAATGTGGCGATCGACGTTGCCGAACAAATCCGCGATGTGCTGTTGGGATTGCCCGCGCGATCGGCTGTTAACATACCCGGCATTTTCCCAGACTCGATCGAAAAACTCAAACCCTACCTGCAACTAGCCGAAACCCTAGGCAACCTCGTCAGCCAGCTAGCCGGAGGCCGAGTCGATTACCTCAACGTCCAACTCCAAGGCGAATTGGCCAGCAACCAAAGCCAGCCCGTAGTCGTTGCCGCCCTCAAAGGCCTCCTCTCCCAAGCCCTGCGAGAGCGTGTCAACTACGTCAACGCCAGCATTGAAGCCAAAGAACGCGGAATTCGCGTCGTCGAAACCAGAGACGCCTCAATTCGCGACTACACAGGCTCTCTGCGCCTCTCCGCCAAGGGAACTCTGGGCGAACACACAGTCACGGGCGCAGTCCTCGGCGAAAGCGAAATTCGGATTACCAGCGTTGACGATTTCCCGGTCAACGTTTCCCCCACTCACCATATGCTGTTTACCCTGCACCGCGATATGCCGGGGATTATTGGCAAGATTGGTTCCCAATTGGGCAGTTTTAATGTCAATATTGCCAGTATGCAAGTAGGCCGTAAAATCGTGCGAGGCGATGCGGTGATGGTTTTGAGCCTTGATGACCCTCTACCAGAGGGTATATTGGCCGAGATCCTTAAAGTTCCGGGAATTCGGGATGCTTACACGGTGAATCTTTAAAGGATTTTGGAGTTTAGATTTTGGATGCCAGGGCGGATAATTGGTAATGGGCAATTGGTCATTGGTAATTGGCCTGAAAGCGGGAATTTGTCTATTAGCCAATCCTCCTTCCTCATTCCCCAGTTCCCAGTCTCCAGTTCCCCTGGGTCAATCTAAAATCTAAAATCTAAAATCGTTATGGCACATAGCTGGTGGGAAATTAGAATTCTTTGCGATCCGGCGCTGGAAGATATCATCTTTTGGCGTCTGGAACGGTTTAGCTGTCGGGGAACTGCTACTGAGATCAAAAGCAATTCTTGCCTGATGTCGGCTTATTTGCCCGAAGAACAGGCAGGATTACTGGATTTGGCCGCTCTGTCTCTGTGGCTGCGTCAAGATGCTCTGTGTGCAGGTTTGCCCCTACCTGCGATGCAGTGGGATTTGATTGAAGATGAAGACTGGGGCAGCACTTGGAAGGAACACTGGCAGCCTCAAGAAGTGGGCGATCGCTTTTTAATTAATCCGGCCTGGCTTCCGATACCGACTGATACCGATCGCCTCATTTTGCGTTTAGATCCCGGTGTGGCCTTTGGTACGGGTGCTCACGCTACGACTCAACTGTGTCTGGAGTCGCTGGAAATGCGTCTCGGTTTTGACGACAAAGAGTATGTAGTTGCCGATATCGGCTGCGGATCGGGTATTTTGTCGATCGGCGCGGTGTTGTTGGGCGCTACAAAAGTTTATGCTTTGGATACTGATCCTTTAGCAGTGCGATCGACCATTAGCAACCGACAGCTTAACCGCGTTAATCCTCAGCAGTTGGTTGCAGAGCTCGGCAGTATCGAGCGCTTGAAAGAAATGGTCGATGAGCCGATCGACGGTTTGATCTGCAACATTTTAGCAGAAGTAATCATTGATTTAATCCCGCAGTTCACTGCAATTAGCAAACCCACTACTTGGGCAGTGCTCAGCGGCATTTTGCTCGACCAAGCTAAGCCAATTGCTGACACTCTCGAACAGCACGGCTGGATTGTCGCTACTCTATGGAAGCGTCAAGATTGGTGTTGTTTTAACATTAGGCGTAGTTAACAATATGGTAATTGCTAATTCCTAATTGCTAATTGGTAATTTTGAATTCATGTTTCATCTTTGGGAAGTGAATTTAAATAAATCTCGCACCTGAAAATAAACCGCGCCAGCCCAGTAAAAACCATTCACCAAAATTAACAACGTTTTTCCAGCATAAGAATTAACAAAACCAAAAACGCGGTAAGTTGAAAGCAGCACTAACAACATTTCAACCATAGAAACAATTGACCCGTAGTGCTTCCTATCCCAATAAGAAAACGGACTGATAAAACGGTAATTGCTGAACGGAAAAAAGTGTCGGTGAGCGTCGTCATTGTGGACAGGCAAATCTCCCAGAGAGTGTAGTATCATGCTGATAAACAGAATTTGCACACTTTGCCAGCCAAAGTAATAAGCAATTAGCAAACCAATAACCGCAAGGGGAATTGAATGAAACAGAGCCACAATATTTTGCACAAAAGGCTCATAATATGCTTCAGACCAAATTGTAGCTGCGGGCAAGCGAGCAATGTATTTCGCCCAAAAGTAAAATAAAAATATCGGAATATCCGGCAAAATTCCGCCGATCGCAATAATGAGATTAGCTTGCGGCAGTTGCGGTTTGCCGAGAATTGCGAGATTGATAATAGCGTGGCTGGGAGTGTTCATAAGTAGGGTGCGTCAACTAGGATTATCTTATTCATAATTAATCAGATATGAGCTGACACACCCTAGGTGTGAGATAATTGGCTCGTACTACAAGAAAGGTTGCACTCGATCGATCAACTGCGCCGGTTGTATCACTCCCTCAATGCGATCGACCTCAGCGCCATTTTTGAACAACACCAAAGTCGGCAAAGCATAAATGTGATACTGCGACGCCAACTGTTCGTACTTATCCGTGTCAATTTTGACAACCATCAGCTTGTCTTTCATCTGACCACTCACTTGCTCCAAAATCGGTGCCATCATCTGACAAGGCCCGCACCAAGTAGCGTAAAAATCTACCAACACCGGCAAGTCAGAGCCCGATAGTAACTCCTCAAAACTGCTGAACTGTTTTTGAACTGCCATAAGACAAAATATTTTTTTGGGTTCTGGCTCGATTTTAGTGCAAAATTCTCTGGTAGATTGCGAGGATACAATTATGGAATTATTACCAGAGACTTTTCAGAGATTGCGGGGTCAAGTTGCTGTCGTGACCGGTGCGTCGCGGGGAATCGGCCGCGCCGTTGCTTTAGCCCTAGCGGCAGAGGGCGCTAAAGTCGCCGTCAACTATGCCAGTTCGAGTGCTGCTGCTGATGAGGTGGTAGCAGAAATAGTCGCTGCTGGAGGAGAAGCTGTCGCGCTTTCAGCAGATGTCTCGAAAACTGAGCAAGTAGATTTACTCACCAGTAATGTCATGGAAAAATGGGGACGGATTGACATTTTGGTGAACAATGCCGGCATTACTCGCGATACTTTGCTGCTGCGGATGAAGTTGGAAGATTGGCAAGCGGTAATTGATTTGAATTTAACCGGCGTGTTTTTGTGTGCGAAAGCTGCCAGTAAAATCATGCTGAAACAGCGAAGCGGCCGAATTATTAATATTGCTTCGGTGGCTGGACAAATGGGCAATCCCGGACAAGCTAATTACAGTGCGGCGAAGGCTGGGGTAATTGGGTTTACTAAAACTGTGGCGAAAGAGTTGGCGAGTCGCGGGATTACTGTGAATGCGGTTGCACCGGGTTTTATCACTACAGATATGACTAAGGATGTCAAGTCTGATGAGATTTTGAAGTATATTCCGCTGGGGAGATATGGGGAAGTTGAGGAAGTTGCGGGAATGGTGAAGTTTTTGGCGGCAGATGCGGCCGCGGCTTATATAACCGGGCAGGTTTTTAATGTGGATGGGGGGATGGTAATGGCTTAGGATTTCGGGATTTTTTTAACCGCAGATGCACGCGGATGAACGCGGATATTTGCGGTTAATAATTATTTTAAAGCTGCACGCAACTGACTGAGGACTTTTTTGTATTTGGCAATCCGTTGAAAATCTGCCTCTGTGGGATTGGCGATGCGACGCAGATCAAGATTATGAGTAACATCAGCGATTTTGACTCGCAGTGCGATCGGGTTGGCAATCACACGTTCTAAATAAGCTGCATAAGCTTCTCCTTCTATTTTGGTAATCGCCGCGATCGCCGAGACTAGAACTTCTGGAAAACTTTCGCTTCTAAGTTGCTCCAGTGTAAGTTCAGAATCTTCGACCGCATCGTGTAGAACGGCTACGATTTTCTCCTCTATAGAATTTACATTTTCCATCACAAATAGGGGATGATCGAGATAGGGATTGCCTGCCTTATCAACCTGCCCATCATGAGCTTTGGTGGCGATCGCGATCGCTCGTTGTAGTAATGATTCGTACTCTGAATTCGTATTTGACAGCATAGTAAAGAAGTTCTCTATTAAAGTTTCAGTCTCATCGCGGGGAAAAGGTAGTGTGGGAATTTTTATTTTAAATATTCCTGCAACAATTTCCAAGCCATTTGAGTACCTTCCCCTGCGTTGACTTTCTCGAAATCTACATCTTTTCTCAAAACTACAAAACCCACACCTTCTTTGATTTCTATTTTTTCAAAATTGCTAACTTTTGCCAAAAATAGGTGATTGTTTTGGATAAATTTTGGATTATTGTTTGTCGTGTAAATAAAAGTTGTGACAAATGCAAGGTTGCAATCGCTTTTTAGGCTAGTTTCTTCTTCCAATTCTCGCACGGCTGCTTGCTGTGGACTTTCTCCAATGTCCACGCCACCACCAAAAGTAGAAAGCATTCCTTGGCTTGCAATACCTGGAATATTATCTCGCAGTTGTGCGACTATCTGACCGTTGGGGAGCATGAGAAAAATCCGAACTATTGACTGAGGAATATTCATCTTGTCTAGGGAATAACAAAACTCAAAAAAGTTGCTTTATAGTTTTCTAATTTGAATCCAAATTTTCTTAATCCAATTGTACACCGCAGCATACAAAGTACACAAATTTTTGACAAAAATTTTCCAAATAGATTTTTCTTTGACCTCGGAAATCGAGGAGATTTCCAGGGGCAGCGGCGGCATCCCGACTACTTCATACAGCGGATATTCGCCACTTTTCCCCGGAATTTGCACGGATACGCACTGATCGACGATCGCCAATTCCTTAACTTCCTGATAAGTCTCCTCGGAAATAAGTAAACTGGTTCCTACTTGCTTATTAGCCGCCTCGATCCGGCTGGCCAAATTCACCGCATCCCCGATCGCCGTAACTGTCTGACTCTTCGATGCCCCCAAATTCCCAACAACCACCCAGCCGCAGTGAATGCCAATCCCAATCCGCAAGCGGTGACGGTATAAAGTCTCAAAATAGGGATTGAGTTTCTCTAGTTCCTCCAGCATCTCCACCCCAGCCCTCACAGCTTGTTCCGCCGCCTTGTCGGGATTTTCCAACCCAAACAGCGCCATAAAACCATCTCCCATGTAATTATTAATCATCCCGCCATTGCGGTTTATCACATAACCCATTTTTTGGAAATAGCGATTTAAAACATAAATTACATCGTAGGGCAACAGGGATTCTGCAAATGCAGTAAACCCTCGAATATCGGCAAACAAAATTGCAATTTTCTTCTCTTGACCCACAGGAGCAGAAATCAACTTTCCCGACATTTCGTCGTTAAATGATTCCAAGTCTTCAGAATCGATCGCCAATCGGCGCAAAATCACCTTGCCGCCCGCAACCTGTGTCTGACAAGCTAGCCTAATTTCCGGCTCTAAACGCAATTTTTTTGCGAGTTCCTCTTCCGGCAAAGTGCGGGGAGAACAAAATTCTAAACCTTCGACAACTAATACCCGGCAAGTCGAACATCGGGCGCTACCACCGCAGATGTGGGTGTGGGGAATGTCGGCACGCAGGGAAGCTTCGAGAATTATATCGTCGTCGTCTATCTCGATCGTGCGATCGTCCGGCAGATAGTGAATCTGTGGCATATGTGGCGCGTCTAGCTAATTAGCGAGGAATCTCGCGGACATCTGTTATTGCAGCGAACCTGTATGCAAACCCGGTTTCTGGGCATTTTTTCTGTATCCCTGATTCCTTAACTATAAGTCGCGATCGGCATTTGCTTCTCGTTTCGTCACCTCAACCGCCAAACTGACACCAATTTAAAAAAAAATGCAACTCTAGGCAAGAGTCCCACTCTTAGCTGATCATTCATTTTCAATTCTCATATCTAAAATGGTATAACTGAGCACTAAAATTTTCATCTCACCATGAAAATACCCCAATTCAAGCTGTAGAGTTAATCTAAAATCTAAAATCTAAAATCTAAAATGGGATGACATAATTCTTAATAAAATTAATATCGCCCAAACCCCGATAAATCCGTTATCAAATCCCCCTCAACCGCCATAGCTTTTTATGATTTTGGGGATTTTTGGTAGGCAAACCTTACTTGGCAATAGTTTCAGCTTTTTTGCTCTCTAACAACCAGCTAATGTCCGTGAGATAGAATAGCAGCATCTTTAAAACCAGTATAACCATGAGTTCATCAACAGCCCTACAAAACATCGAAAACCACATTCCCATCGTCGGAAATATCCATACCAAAAGTCCGATCGCCTACGGAGCAACTCGCCTCGCAGCCAGTGCAGTTAACACGCTGCACATGGCAGTAGCAGAGTCTTACATCAACGGCTTAGAAGTACCGGATTCAGTATTGCGATCACTTTTTGATACCTGTATGCCCGTATTGTTTAAGCATTGTCCGTCCCTGCTTGCCCCATACGAATGGGTACTGACAGAAACAGACCGCACCGCCGAAGGGTCCCGGGATTTAATGAAAATTCACTACGACTTGCCTCAAGCAATGCTGAATCCGATGTTAGGCGACGGCAAACTCATTTATCCTAAATACACCATGGGGTTGTGGGAAAAAGGAGCCGCCAACCTTGAACAATCGCAAATGCAGATGATTGATGATGTGATTGAGAAGCTAGACATTCAGGATGGCGATCGCATTTTAGACTTTGGTTGCGGTTGGGGTTGCGTTCCCAATTACATTCTTTCCAAATTCCCCAATGTCCAGTTTACTGGCATTAACCTCAGCCACAACCAATGCGAGTATATGCGTCAGAAGATGCAAGACCCCGAAAGCTACCTCAGTTCCGGTCGATTTACCCTATATGAAGGCGATTTGAACGACGCCTACTTCGAGACAAAATTTGACAAAATTCTCTCCATCGGAGTTTTTGAGCATGTAGGCAATTTAACGAAGGGTTTCCAAAAGCTTGCCTCTTTCCTGAAGGATAACGGCAAAGTTTTCATTCACATTATCACAGTCCGCATTCCCAACAATATGTCCAGCCCTTTCCTCCACAAATACATTTTCCCCCACGGTCGTATCTGGAAATACGATGCCGTTGCCAGCCACAACCAAGACCTCAAAACGATAAAAAACTGGTATCTCAACGGATACAATTACTCTACAACCTTAGTTAACTGGCTGAAAAATTTTGATGATTCTCAGGCAATAGTCAAAGATTTAGACTACGGCATGGACTATGGCAAATTTCGTCGCATCTGGCGGTTTTTCTTGATTTGGGCGGAAACTCTTTTCGCGAGTTGCGATGGTGAATATATCGGCAACGGCCAATATTTAATGGTTCCTGCCTAACCGCTAATCAGCAGACCCAGCTCAAAAAAATGAACCCCCCGAACCCCGACTTCTGTGAGATGTCGGGGTTCTTGAGTGGAAGCTACTTATCCGGAGAATGAAACCTTTCAACCTAGATTTAGGGCGATCGAGAAGTGTTGCCTTCTTTTCAAGAAATTTTCTGAGTTTAAAAAAATCCGGAATAAGATTATTGCTCGGTGAATAAGACCTATATCGAGCGTGAGCCTGCCTGCACAATACTTTTTAAATTCCATCCTCGTTCAGTAGTGATGATGTGCGATATTTTACTACAAAAAGAGAGTTGATTTATACAATGGTAGACAATATGAAACCTTCTCTTCCTCAAGACGACCCGAACCAAGAACAGCGCAAAGATTCCTTGAATCGTCAGCAACAAGCTTATCAGTTTGACTATGAGAGTTTATCACCTTTGGCCTTATTGAAAGATGTGCCCGCAGTCGAGAACTTTTCGAGTAAGTATCTTGCAGAACGGATATTAGCAACATCGGAACTTCCGGCAAATATGCTGGCAGCCGATTCGAGAACTTTTCTCGATCCTCTCGACGAACTCCAAGACTATGAAGACTTTTTTACTTGGCTGCCGCTACCTGGAGTTGCCAAAATTTACCAAACCGATCGCTCTTTTGCAGAACAGCGCCTGTCTGGAGCAAATCCAATGGTGCTTCGCCTCTTAGATGCGAGCGATCCTCGGGCACAAACACTGGCGAACCTTCCGACTTTGCACCCATTAGTCGATCGGCGCCAAGAGTTGCAGGATAACAACATTTACATTGCCGATTACACAGGTACTGACGAACACTATCGCGCGCCTGCTCTCGTTGGAGGCGGAACCTATGAAAAAGGCAGAAAATACTTGCCGAAACCACGGGCTTTTTTCGCTTGGCGGTGGACGGGAGTCCGCGATCGCGGTGAAATGACACCTATTGCCATTCAACTAGATCCGACGCCCGGTAGCCATGTCTATACCCCATTCGATCCTCCTGTCGATTGGCTGTTTGCGAAACTCTGCGTACAAGTAGCAGATGCCAATCACCATGAAATGAGCTCGCATTTAGGTCGAACTCATCTGGTGATGGAACCAATCGCGATCGTCACCGCCCGACAGTTGGCCCGAAATCACCCGCTTAGCCTGCTGCTGAAACCGCACTTTCGCTTTATGTTGACCAACAACGATCTGGCGCGTTCTCACTTGATCGCTCCCGGCGGGCCCGTCGATGAATTGCTAGGCGGCACTTTGGCTGAGACAATGGAACTGACTAGAGAGGCGTGCAGTACATGGAGTCTCGATCAATTTGCCTTGCCCGCTGAACTGAAAAATCGGGGAATGGATGACCCCAATCAACTGCCTCACTATCCTTACCGAGATGATGGATTGTTGCTTTGGGATGCGATTGAAACCTTTGTATCGGGCTATCTTAAATTCTTTTACCCGACGAATGAGGCGATCGTACAAGATGTGGAACTGCAAACCTGGGCTAAAGAATTAGCGTCTTATGACGGCGGTAAAGTCAAAGGAATGCCAGACCACATCGACACAGTTGACCAATTAATTGCAATTGTCACAACTGTAATTTTTACTTGTGGCCCACAACATTCAGCAGTCAATTTTCCCCAGTATGACTACATGAGTTTTGCGGCCAATATGCCCTTGGCAGCCTACCGAGACATTCCTAGAATTACCGCTGCGGGTACTCTAGAAGTGATTACGGAAAATGACATTTTACGGTTGCTTCCTCCGTACAAACGAACTGCTGACCAACTGCAAATTCTGTTTATTTTGTCAGCTTATCGATATGACCGTTTGGGTTACTACGATAAATCTTTCCGAGAACTCTACCGGATGAGTTTCGACGAAGTTTTTGCGGGAACCCAGATCCAACTTTTAGCCAGACAGTTCCAGCAAAATTTGAATATGGCAGAACAAAAGATTGATGCCAACAATCAAAAACGAGTCATCCCTTATTTGGCTCTCAAGCCTTCGTTGGTGCTCAATAGTATCAGTATGTAGAATGAAAAATTCAGCAGGATATCTCCAAGTAAGGTGTGCAGTACACACCTTACTCTGTATTGGTCGTTAGCGTCGGTTTTTAGTTGTAGTCTGGGGGAAACTTGTGAGCGTAACTGGTGTATTTAGCTATGGCAAAGGTGTTACAGCAGAATTATCAAGAGGGCAATTTACCGAAGTTTTCCCTAAATAATCCGTTAAGGTGACTTCATCTTTGTAATGCCGAGGAGTTTGCATTAACAATTGCCAAGCTTCACCAGCATCCAGTAAATTCATCCGCCCAGGATAGTGAATTTGGATCAACTCTTGAACCAAAGGGTAATAGTCTGAGTTAAGACTAGGGAAAATATGATGCTCCGTATGATATGAAAAATTGAAATGCAACAAATCAACTATTTTGGGAACCCGTATTGAAAGACTATTAATCAGCGGGTCATTAACACTTGTCATCCGACAAATCAGGTGATTTGTGTAGATATAAAACATTGCAACTGTATGACCGATTGCTAAGGGTAGCAAGTACCCAAGAACGATTTTTAGCGCATGAAACTCTAAATAGAATAAAATGCTAAAATGCAGGCATAAAACCGCAAACAACTCAAGAGCAATTTTCAATCTATCTTTCTGACTGACTGTGAATGCAGCGGGCACATAATCCACAATTTTATTATTAAACAATAGGCTCGACGAGAGGTGGCAAAATTGATGAAATAACCACGATGCTGGAAGTCCTACTATTAATAACCAAGATGGATTATCAATCGCTGGCGCAAAGAAATTATGAATCCATTTTCCCCAACTATTCGGCTGGTGGTAAAGGTAATTGCGATCCGGATCTTCTAGATAATTTGTTTGACTGTGATGTACAATGTTATGAACATATTTCCACTGAGTAGAAGGCATAAACATCATTGCAAACCCTAGAAAACTAATTATATGATAAGTCATACGAGACTTTTTATTTACGCTACCGTGCATGAAATCATGGGCGAAAAATCCCATAGTTACGATACTATTACCCATAATTAAAGCTAAAGGTAAATAAAGCCATAGAAGATAGATGGGCCACTGATCTAGACAATCGGCAATCCCCCAACCCAGTAGCAAAATGGCCATATTAATGAACAGTATAACCAACTTGCTAGAATCTGGTTTAAAGGCTTCTGATGGCAGGAGTGGGCGCAATTTCTTAGCGTATACTGAGTGTGGAATTAGCGTTTCTTTGCCTAAAGTCGGCGTTGCAGTCTTGTCTACAGTATTGAGTGATTTTTCTGATTTCATGTGATCGCTAAGACTATTTTCATGTGACTTAATAAGTTTCTAAATTTAATTAGATCCCGTACCCGATTTTAGATTGAACCCACACATAAATCCGGCGGCTTATTGTTAGGATGCGGAGATTTTATCTGTCTCCACTGCGGCTATCCGGGAGCTTGCGATCAAATTGCTTTAGATCGAGGCTGCCTGATTGTTCTACCAAGATATTATTGTATCCTATAAAAATATTTTTGGAACAAATATTAAAAGTTTACGCATCGATAATAGTCTCCCACTTTTCACTGGGGTTTAATCCCAATAACCAATCCTAAATATCCTCTAAGATTAAAAAAGTCCGTTTCCCTGAACAATTTCTTTAATTGTCGTCAGCGTATCTAACCCGATCAATCCCCGACGATAACCTTTTTGGTTGGACATTCCCAAAAATATCGCATCTCCCCGATTTTGATAGCGCCAAAACCGAGGTGAGGCATTAATAAAAGTTGAGGCGCTGTTAACATCCAGAGCAAATTGGCGACTTTCTAAGTAAGATTCAGTGGCGATGGAGTCAGCGTGGCCGCTGCTGTAGCGGTTGATCCAGCCGATCGCAATCTCTAAACTATCGACAACTTTAAACGCTATAGTTTTGTTTAAATACGGTTGAGTCCACTCGTATGGTTCCGCCAGTTTCAACTCTGGGAAATCTGCGACGAGATCCGCGTCTCCGCTAATTTGAAAGCCTTTTTCTTTTAAACTGTTCCACAGCCTGACTAAGGAAGAAGGCTTTTGGTTGCGATCGATCAGCACTTTCTCGATCGCATTAACAGGATCGGGCACGCTTTGATGGCTGTCCAAAATCATCCACCTTGCCATCTCTAAACTACCAGTCGGCGACCAATAAAGGTAGCAATTTCCCATTGCTGACCTCAAAACTGGTGCTGTACAAAGCCTAACTACCTGCTGCACCAAACTTGGCCTGCCGTAGGGAATAATTAAATTGAGATATTGGTCTTGAGTGACCAATTCTCTGATCGAAGCGCCCCGATCCGGCGGCAGTATCTGCAAACATCCCGAGGGCAAACCGACCTCATCGATCGCCGAAACCAAAGCTTCTCCAATTACTGTATTAGTTTGCCAGCTTTCGCTGCCGCCTTTTAGAATCAAACTGTTAGCGCTTTTGAGAGACAAACCGGCTGCGATCGCCCCCAACTCTGGAAACGCTTCGTAAATAAGAGCGATCGCCCCCAGCGGTAGCGACTGACAGTAAACCTGACAGCGATCGACCTGATAAGAAGCATTGATCACCCTGCCGATCGGATCTGGCATTTCCCCCAACCGTTCCAGAATTTGCACAGTTGTCTTGATCCGTTCCGGCGTCAGCTTTAGCCACTCCACAATCAACTCGGGAATCGCCATGTCCCGACTCGCTTCTAGATCCAGAGTATTTGCTTCTAAAATGTCATTTTGCCGGCGTTTCAGCGAGCCCGCCATCGCCTGCAAAGCTGCAGCGCGATCAGCACTCTTTGTCGTAGCCAACTCCAAAGAAGCTTGATAAGCGCGACGCGCGACATTTGCGGCATCTGATGAATGGGTAAAATCCTCTATTATCATCTAGCTAACGCCTGTAAGCGAGCCATACCATCAGCGCCGGCAGCATTGCTAGCAGCACGGCGACCATTGCCCACAGAATAATATTCGGGCCCGGCGAGTGCAGCGCCAAGGGCAACCAAATCACTAGCGGCACCAATATCATACCCAAAGCCAGTGGCAAATAATGGGCCTTCAAACCCGGATGCGCTCTGTTCCACTGATTCCCTGTCCACCGCCAAGCCTGCTTGTAAGGATAGTTCGTTGATAGTTGCTCGATCACGTATCCACTTTCGTCCAATACAAATATTTGTTGACAGCGGTTGCATCCAAAGGCTTCTGTCAACGTTATAGGCACTAGACGACCCCGGCGTCGGCAAGGACAGGGGTACTCATCGTTTAAGTCAATCTTTGGAACTTTTTGAGATGGCACGAGCGATCGGATAAAAAAAGCGTTTTTGCAAAAATAATCCTTAACATATCCACTTAATCAAACTTGTCAATTCCGCCATAGCAAGGCTTTCAACTGCCTGTTACGAAATCTCGCCCACTTGGCAATTTTGACTTGCAAGTTCTGCATTCAATCTTACCACTAACTTAGGTATTTTCAACCATCATTAGGAGTATATCGAAAACTTTCTGGATGTACTTTCCGGTTTCCTGGATTTTTTTATCTTCTAAAGCGGGTGACGCGATTCGAACGCGCGACATTCACCTTGGCAAGGTGACGCTCTACCACTGAGCTACACCCGCATTTCCTGCGGTATTAACAATATTGTCTCACTTCCCGAAATTTGTCAAGTCTTTTTAGTAAGTTTTTTTCACAAACCCAGTAAAACCCCCCCAAACCAACTCCCCACCTGAAATTTCAGCACCCAGAGTCTTAACCAAATCAGTAATTGCCGTGAAAATTGACCGCCATCCGCCGACGGCAAAGCTACAATCAAGCTGGAATTGTGGGAGAACACTGTCATGTCAGATTTAAATCGCGGAATCATGAAGTTCAAGGGAGCTGACAGTCCTATAGCGATCGCCATTTCGGCGATTGTCATTGCCGGCGGAATCGGCTTCTTGATCTGGTGGGCGCTGCAATCAGCCTACACCTTCAGCTAACAGACTACTCAAACGTAAAACTTATAAGGCCTTGCTCAGAAGGCAGAATTTAAGAAAAATTCTGTCTTTTGCATTTTTTTGCCCTTAGTCTTGAATTTATTGCCCAGGAATGCGGATTGATTGCTGACGATCGAATGATTGCCATAAATCACCCGATCGGGCGAGTCGCTAGCATGAGCCGAGATGACCCCAAGATCAACTACTTTTGTAGTACACTTGTAGACAAAGCGCGCCGACAGCGCAATTTTAGATGCAAGTGTTTGCAAGGGTTGTATCTCAACAAAAATTTATGGCAAGCTTTCAGGACATTTTCCAATACTACAGTAGCTACTGGAAAATCTCAGTTTACAGCATAGGCGCATCCAGCGTTTTGGCACTAGCCGATTTGCTTGTACCCTACGCGATCGGTCAAATATTAAACGTATTGTCGGGTCAACCTACAGATACAGTAACGCAAAAACTCATAACAGCGATCGCCTCTGTTACCCAGCACTCACCCAACAAAATATTATCGCTATCCGTCTTGCTGGGCATAATTTTTCTAGTAACAGTCGCCAAAGCACCGGTACAGCCTTGGGTGGGAAATTGGTTCCACTGGGCGATACCCTTGAAGGCGAGGCGCGATCAAATGAGAAGTGCGATCGGCAAAATCCTCACCTTACCCCTAGAATTTTACGACGAAAACAACGCCGGACGGATTGCCAGTCGCATCGCCAAAGGCATCGCCAACCATACTTGGACTTACCCAGAAATTGCCGGCGAATTCATCCCCGAAGTCGTCCGCTTAATCGGCATTTTTGCCGTTATCTGCTTAATTGAGTGGCGGATTGGCTTATTAATTTTGGTTTCATAAAAATTCATACGGGATGCGGGAAACTCAGCGGCTTTAGCCCTGAGAGGTAAGCGACACGGGGGACTTCAGTC